>JBCCNG010000140.1:0-8768 GCA_039025955.1 Cyanobacteria bacterium P01_C01_bin.72
ACTGACGAGCCTGAGAATGAAGACGTTGAACAGAATGTTGCTGCTGTGATTGATTAGACAGGTAGTTGACTTCCAAGTCGCGGTACGGTTCGCGTTTTTTGAACATATGATAGAGAGCAATCAAAATACGGTGAGCCACAGCAATTAAAGCTTTTTTACGACCGCGAGGACCAGCTAAACGGCGATAAAAAACTCTTAGATATGAAGGCTATCCGCAAGGGGTCATTGCATCTGCTTTTCGAGTTAAAGTACTAGAGGGAATGTAATATAAGCGGTGCTTGGCGATCGCTTTGCATACCATAAAATTCCTATTTTCAACTTTACTTTAATTGCTCAATGTCATCTACTGAAACATTTCTTCCCCCAAAGCTAGCCAAAATTGTCGAGCGCTTTCAACGTCGTAGCGATCCGAAACAAAAGTATAAACAGTTACTCTGGTATGCTCAAAAGTTACCTGCCATGCCCGAAATTGACAAAACGGAAGCGAATAAAGTTAAAGGCTGTGTTTCTCAGGTATTTATTACCGCCAACCTCAAAGATGGTAAGGTGCAGTTTCAGGGAGATTCTGATGCTCAGTTGGTCAAGGGACTAGTGGCGTTTCTGATCGAGGGTTTAAATGATTTGCCTCCCGCCACCATTGCTGAGGTTGAACCCAACTTCATTGAAGATACAGGCTTGAAAGTAAGTCTGACTCCCTCACGTGCCAACGGCTTTTTCAATATCTTTCAAATGATGAAGCAAAAAGCTGGAGAGTTTAATACTTGACAATGCAAACTAGACTGCTTTAAATAGCGATCGCTCAAAGCAAGACAGGTATAGTCTACAGTTAGACATTTAATCAGAGTATGAGCGCCAAGAAATAGCCCAAATAACCACCAAGCTATTTTTTCTTAGCTTCTCTTTCGGAGATTATGCGGGTACAGCACCAATCAGTTGGTAAAGCAGAGGGCCAACCCATGCGAATTGCTTCAGGACAGATTGTCATCACCGTAAGCTGGCAGTCAATTAGCTGAAACCCTTCCTTCTTACACTGTTTTAAACTGTGCTTAAGAATCGTATCATCTCTAAATTCAATAGTGTTATTACACTGAATACAAACTACATGATGGTGATGGTGAGGATAAGGCTGGTTTAACTCGTAGTGTTTGTGTCCTTCTGCTAATTCCAACTCTCGCAAAATTCCCATGCGAGCCATCAGCTTGACACTGCGATAAATAGTAGATAGACTGATAGATTCGCCACGCTGCTCTACCAGGTCGTGTAGCTCTTCCGCGCTCAGATGATCGCCTTTCGGTAAGTTTTGGAATACATGGAGAATCTTCTCCCTTTGGGGCGTCATGCGCCACCCTCTAGAATTTAATTCTGCCTTGAGCGAAGATGCCGTATAGTGAGCCATACCAGTCTTTTATCAATTATTTGGTGCTTATTGACAATGATAAGATTTTTAAGCAACCTTTGCAATAAAGTTTGATTACATCCAGCATTTACTCTTGAAATTATTCGCGTAATTACTTAGAGTCAGGCGATCGCTTTGGTGTTTTATATCTGGGGCTTTACTGAACAAGACGTTAACTTGTCGCCAATGTTGCAGCGGTAACTATTCGCCATAACAAGGTAGGGTTTTCCAGACATTTTTATTCGGGCAGAAAACTCTACTAGAAAGTAAAAAAAACCTCACTTACTATCAGTAAATAATTTTTCTATGATGTTAACAACAAAAGAAAATAACAACTTATAGAAAACCAAAGGAGACAACAAATATGACAATTGTTCGTTATAACCCCTGGACTGATATCAACTCATTACAACGTCAATTAAATAGAATATTTGATGATGCTTTAACTCCAGCCTCTCTAGCTGAATTTGGTAACTTCTCAAAAGTACCCGCAGCGGAACTGACTGAAACAGATGAAAGCTTGGTACTTAAGCTGGAAGTTCCTGGCGTGAATCCTGCCAATATTGATATTGAAGCAACAGCCAAAAGTATCTCGATCTCAGGAGAACGTAAGTCAGAAAGTACAGCCGCAGAGGAAGGCAAAACAACTTCAGAGTTTCGCTATGGCAGCTTCCAAAGAGTAATTTCTTTACCTGCGAGAATTCAAAATACTGAAGTAAAAGCTGAGTATAAAGATGGTATTCTGCACCTAACTCTACCCAAAGCTGAAGCAGAAAAAAACAAGGTAGTCAAAGTAAATTTGCTAGATGAAGCAAATGCCTAATTGCGCTTGATTTTTTTGGTTAATATTGACTAGTTTTGTGATGTAATTCCAGCCAGTTGTAGTAAATTCTATGACTGGCTTTTTTGCTGGCAAATTTGGTCCAGGAAAAACATAACTTTAGTGGCATTGTAAAGTGCTACAATCCCTTAATTTATTGGCGTGAGTATATCATTCTGGCTTGGGGGCGATGGTTGGAGTTAACTGCATTTTGGGCATACTGGCAATGCCATAGTAAAGTTGTTCGGCAACCTTCTCGTTAGCTGTTTCATTGAGATGTATTGCATCTAAAAAGCTGGGGGAAGGATACTTATCTGTCAGTTTGTACAAATCTAGCACTTTGATATTTTGGGGGTAAGCTCTTGCTAGCTTTTTGGCAGCAGTAATCAACAGAGGATAGCTGGCTCTAACTTTTTTGATATAGGTTCTACCCAGTTCGGTGGCAATTTCCCCTTCGTCAGCAGTTAACTGACTCGGATTGCGTCCTGTAATTTCGGGCTGCATGGCTATCAGCAAAGGGACTCGCGCCGCCGCACTCAAGGAAAGCATTTGTTTTTGATGCTCGACATAGCGGTCTATTCTCGCCTGCAATTCTGTCTCGTTTTGGGGTAGATGCTTGACCAGATTAGAAGTTTTCTCGTCGAGTAAAAAGTCAGCAGTAACAGCCTTCTCTTGCGACTTATCCCACTTTTTTGCCGCTATCTGGGCTAAATAACTATTGTTTTGTAATGGCTCAATTAATTTGTCTAAATAAGCGCCGATACTGTCTAGCTGATTATCTGAAGCTATTTTGTTAACGGGGAGGGGGGTCGCTTTTTTGTCGCTGGCTAAAAGCAGGTCTTGATAACCATTCAGGACGATAATAAGATCAGGCTTGTATTTGAGTATTTGTAGCGCAATCTGAGCTAATTCATTGCCTGAAGCATAACCAGGAACAGCAGCATTAATAATGCGGTAATTTCCCGGCTTAATTTTGGCTGGTTTGGCGAGAAACTTTTCTCTATCAGTCTGGTCAAAGGGGAGCAGATCTGGCTGGTATTTTTGAGGAGAAGTTTGCTGTTGCTGGAGTCGTTGCTGAAGACGACTTTCTAATTGGGCGCTGATGGTACTGGAGTTGTTGGGACTACCATAACCAAAAGCAGTAGAACTCCCCAACACAAAGATTCTGAGTTCACCTTGGGGTTTGACTAGAGGAACAGCTTCGCGATCGCGAAATCCCTGCTCGTTAATTTGCCATAGATCCTGCTGCTGGTTCTTGACCAAACTATAGCCAACAGAAATACTGCTTTTAGCTAGAAGAGAATCATCGGTCGTGGCTCGATTAACTGCCTGGGGTGAAACAAAATTTAACTGATAAGCTTTGAGAGAATCTGATTTAATTTCCGCCTGAGTATATTGACTGCGATCGCCAGAAATATCAATAAAAATACGGGTTAATAATTCCAAAGAAAGCAAAAATAAACCGACAGAAGCGATCGCTCCCAACCAAGAAAAACGACGGACTCGGCGGCGATTGGTGAAAATTTTACGCTGTCTAACTTTAGACCTAAACATCAAATTATTTTCCTGCTTATGAGCATAAATATATTAGTTACTTTAAGGCGATCGCCTGAGATATTTCGTGGTTGGAGTTGCTAGTACGCTAATCTAATAAAATTAAAATTATTTTTGTCTTTATTGATTAGTATAGGTAGGTCAATTTTATGTCAATCTAGATGATTTTAATGTTCTATCACAGGTACTCTAATAAACCAAGAATGTAGACTACAGTTTCGCTAATTAAACTAGCTAATTTAGCTAACTTAGTATTACTTGTTGAGTCACAAATTATCTGATGCTCCAGGGGTAATTTGCCGATATACTTGTGGCTCAGAACAGCGACGAATTCTCATACTTGATTTAACTGGATTTAGTTTTCCCGCTTTTCAATTAAAAACTACAGTCAAAACGATTAAATTACTTCTCTCCGTCTGGATAGCTCCCTCTGTGGTACATTGACCGAAGCAGAGATTCTAGCTTAACTAACCTATAATCACAACAGGTTAGTGAAAACAAGTCAGCAGCAGTCTCCTGGTTTAATCGATCATCTTCAGCTATTCATGACCTATAAATTATTGTTTGTTTGTTTGGGTAACATCTGTCGCTCACCATCAGCAGAAAATATTATGAACCAGCTCATTGCAGAAGCTGGCTTATCGAGCAAAATAGTCTGCGACTCGGCAGGGACATCGGGATATCATATTGGTGCTGCTCCTGACCGACGGATGAATCTGGCAGCTAAAAAAAGAGGACTAGAGCTACAGGGACAATCACGCAAGCTAAAACCATCAGATTTACAGAACTTCGACCTGATTCTGGCAATGGATCGAGCTAACTATCAAGATATTATTTACCTAGATCGAGAGGGTAAATACGAAGACAAAGTGCGGATGATGTGTGATTTTGCCACTGTTAAAGCCGATCAAGAAGTTCCAGACCCCTATTACGGCGGAGCAGACGGCTTCGACTATGTAATCGATCTCCTCTACGATGCGTGTGCTGGCTTGTTAGACTTTGTGATCAACTCGCCAGAATATCAAGCCCAAGCTTAAAGCTAAGAATCAACAACCGTTTACGGCGGTGAGCCGTCAACTATCACCGTCAATTATCAACAGTGCTATGGATCGATTTAACTTCACGGTAATCAAGCGATTTTGGTCGCTAGCAAAACTATATTGGCTGGGAGAAGAAAAGAAAGGGGCGTTAGGTCTGCTTGCTCTTTTGTTTTTATTGCTAGTAGCCTACACTCGACTCAGCGTTATGCTGAATCAGCAGCAGGGAGATATTATTTCATCCCTTTCTGCTCAAGAAGTTGCGCGATTTTGGCAAACTATCAAGGCATTCTTTATCATTCTGGTAATTTATGTGCCTTTATTTGCTGGTTTCCGCTACGTTCAGGGCATATTAGGTAATTTTTGGCGTAAATGGTTAACTAGTCAATTTCTCAACCTTTATTTTAGTCAACGCGCTTTTTATGAGCTGGGGAATTTAAACAAAGAGGTTGATAATCCAGATCAAAGAATTGCCGAAGATATCAAAGGCTTTACCGTAGACTCGTTGAGTTTTTTGCTTTCTCTGGTTAGCTCGGTTTTTCAGGTTATTGCCTTTAGTTTTGCTCTCTGGCAGATTTCACAACAGCTAGTTTATATTTTGGTAGTCTATTCTGTATTTGGCACGGTGCTGGTAGTTGGTGTCTACGGCAGAAAGCTGGTGCAGATTAACTTTGAGCAAATCAAGAAAGAGGCAGATTTTCGCTTTGGCTTAGTCAGAATTAGAGAAAACTCCGAGTCGATCGCTTTTTATCAGGGAGAGCAGCAGGAAAATCAAAGCCTCAAAGGAAAGTTTGAGCAGGCTTTTAGTAACTTTAATCTGCTCATACGCTGGCGCGAAATCTATTTGGGTTTATTTACCCATGCCTACAACTTTTTTCCCTATATTCTCCCCGCCATTATTATTTCCCCTCAAGTGCTGTCTGGGGAACTAGAAGTAGGAAAAGTGACCGAAGCCGCAGGGGCATTTGCCATTATTTTTCGTTCTCTCAATTTTATCGTCGAGCAGTTCCAGTCTTTGACAGCATTCGCGGCTAGTGTTGATCGCTTGTCTAGTCTGAAATCCTTTTTAGATCTGTCTCAAGCAGCGTTGCCCGAGGATCAAAATCAGACTGTCGATCATCCTGTAATCAATACAGTAGAGCAAAGTAAATTAGCTATTGAGCATTTAACCCTCCAAACTCCCAACTATCAGAGAACTCTAATTCAAGACCTGTCGGTTGATTTGCCTCTGGGGGAAGGACTTTTAATTACTGGTGCTAGCGGCTGCGGTAAAAGTTCTATTTTAAGAGCGATCGCTGGACTCTGGAACTCTGGTAGCGGCTCGATATACCGTCCACAGCTAGCGCAAATGCTGTTTTTGCCTCAGAAGCCCTACATGATTTTGGGAACGCTTCGTAGCCAACTGATCTATCCTCATGATCATTTGGATATTGGCGAACAACAGCTAAACCAGGTGTTAAAACAAGTTAATTTAGCTGATTTGCCAGAGCGCTCGGGCGGATTTGACACCGAAAAAGACTGGGATGAAGTGCTTTCCCTGGGAGAGCAGCAAAGATTAGCTTTTGCCCGAATTCTGATTGTTGAACCACTTTATGTCGTGCTAGACGAGGCAACTAGTGCTTTGGATATCCCTAACGAGGCTAGTCTTTATCAATACTTGCGCGATAGTAAAATCACCTTTGTCAGTGTGGGACATCGACCCAGTTTGACCCAGTATCATCACTGGAAATTACAGATTAAGTCAGAGGGACAGTGGGATTTGGCAGAGGCAAAATAAAAATCAATAAGTATAGGGCGTGTCATCAATTGACGTTAGATTAGCACTAGGGTTCCGATTAAGATTAATCCTGTTCCCATGACCATTTTTGCTGTTAACGGTTCTCTTAAAAACATGACTGAAAGCAGCGAAATCAGGACTAAGCTCGACTTGTCGATTGGGGCGACCAATGAAGCAGGGCCGAGTTGTAATGCTCTAAAATAACACAGCCAAGATAAACCCGTTGCTACTCCCGATAATATCAAAAACAGCAGAGTTTTCTGATTTATTTCAAACAATTCCTGAAATGTTCCTTCGGCAGATACTAATCCCCAGGCGATCGCCAAAATCACAACAGTCCGTATCGCCGTTGCTAAATTGGAATTAACGTTTTCTACTCCCACTTTGGCTAAGATGGTAGTTAAGGCAGCAAAAAAAGCCGACAAAATAGCAAAAAACCACCAGGTTTGAAGTCTGTCCATATTTTAAATATTCCGCTTATTGTTAGTTATTTGGCGATCGCTTGTCAGTTTCTAATTCGACATAGCCATTTTTTTTGGGTATGCTATCTCTCTGCGTTTTGCGTCCCATAGGAATACACATGGGCGTATCAGATAGGGGATCGGGTACAATACGGCATTCTAAATTAAATACATCCTGCACCATCTCTTCTGTCATTACCTCTTGGGGAGTTCCCGTGGCGTATACCTTACCCTGCTGTACTGCTACCAAGTAATCTGCATAACGACAGGAAAGATTGAGATCGTGGAGAATCATCACAATAGTTTTCCCTTTGCTGGATTGGAGTTCGTCTAATAGATCTAGTAAATCTACCTGATGGGATAAGTCCAAAAAAGTCGTTGGCTCATCTAATAGAAGAATGTCCGTATCCTGAGCCAAAACCATCGCAATCCAGGCTCTTTGTCTTTGACCTCCAGAAAGACTGTCCAACGGTCGGTCTGCCAAGTCGAGCATTTTAGTAATTTCTAAAGCCTCTGTTACCTTTGCCTCATCTTCTAGCGACCATTGTTGTAACCAGCTTTGATAAGGATAACGACCCATCGCCACTAAATCTTTAACTGTTAATCCTTCAGGTGCGGTTGGACTTTGGGGCAACATGCCCATTTTCTGAGCTACGGTCTTAGCTTTTAATTTGGCGATCGCCTTACCGTCAAGATATACCTGACCCGATTTGGGTTTTAATAGTCTAGTCAATCCTCGCAGTAGAGTAGACTTACCACAGCCATTTGCGCCGACAAGAACTGTCGTTTTACCCCCAGGTATTGCTAAATTCAGATTCCTGATAATTGCCGCACCATCGTATGCCAGAGTTAATTGTTGGGCTTCTATCATTGAATATTTATCATTAAACATTCGCTCTATTATTTCCTCTGACTAATTAACAAATAAACAAAATAAGGCGCACCAATTGCTGCGGTGATAATGCCACAGGGAAGTTCTAAAGGTGCAAATAGGACTCTTCCTAATAGATCGGCAATGACTACCAACATTCCTCCCATCATTGCGGAGACGGGCAATAGTCCTTCATGGGATGCCCCGACTAGCTGTCTGCCTAAGTGAGGAGACATCAAGCCGACAAAACCAACCGCTCCTGCTGTCGCCACCGAAGCACCCGCCAAAGCGACGCTGGTTAATAGCAACAGACCTCGCTGCCATTCCACCCGACTACCTAAACCACGAGCTACTTCATCGCCTAAATTTAAAGTGTTCAATTCTCTAGTCAGCAGCAATGCCATGAAGCCAAAAATCACGATCCAGGGAAGTAATGCCATGACTTGCGACCAACTACGTCCATAAACGCTACCCGCTAGCCAAACTAGGGCTTGAGATACGCTATTAATTGCGCCAAAAGTAATCATGATGTTGGTTATGGCACTGGTAATTAAACTAAAGCCAATACCAACCAGAATCAACCTAACAGGTGCGCTACCGCCTTGCCAGGCTGACAAGTAAATCAAAATGGCGATCGCCAGCGCCCCAGCAAAAGCAGCAAAGGGCAGCAGTGTTACAGGAGCTTTGGGAAATAAGATGATTAAACTGACCGCAGCCAAAGTTGCCCCCGCATTGACCCCGATAATACCTGGTGCGGCTAAGGGATTGCGCGTAATACTCTGAGTAATTGTCCCGGCGATCGCTAGTCCCACACCAATTAAGAAAGCCACAATTGTTCTGGGCAAACGGAGG
>JBCCNG010000141.1:0-8750 GCA_039025955.1 Cyanobacteria bacterium P01_C01_bin.72
AATGCCTTTTTACAAGCATTGATAGTTGGAGAAAAAAAAAACGAAATCTGCTGGCACAGATTTTTTTCACGTCTCTATTTGTTTTTTAAGGAAAATTTTTTGTGCGATCGCACTTAAACTCTTGTTTTCTCTCTCGATACGGTTTATGTCATTATTCAAATATTTCATCTAATTCAACCAGTAATCCAGGCATTAAGTTCTCACCTGAAAGACCAGCAGGAGAATTGAGTATTTCCACCTCTTTCTTTAAACGGTAAATTTCTACTCTAGCTGCATCAGGATCAATCAACCAACCTAACTTCACGCCACATGATTGATACTCCTGCATTTTCTTTTGGGTATCTTGCAGTCGATCATTGGGGGAGAGCAATTCTAAAGCAAAATCAGGGGCGATGGGAGCAAATCCTCTTTGTTGCTGTTTAGTTAGTTCATTCCAGCGTGAGATTTCAATCCAGCTAACATCAGGGGAGCGTTTTGCGCCATTGGGAAGAGTAAAACCTGTTGAGGAATCAAACACGGCTCCTAGCTTAGATTGGCGATTCCAAAACCAGATTTGTCCAAATAAATTACCGTTTTGTCGTCCACTCTCGCTGCCTGTGGGTGACATAATAATCAATTCTCCTTGGCTAGTCAGCTCAAATTTTGTATCTTGGTTTTGCGCGCATAGCTGCTCAAATTGTCGCTCAGTAATAGGATTAGCCAAGGCACTAATATCAATAGTTTCAATCATTTATCATGTCTGGTAATGAGTAAGCCTAAATTGTTTTTTTGGCGATCACTTTTCTATTCTAAATCTAGTGTTGTACGACGATAAGTTTTAATGCTGATCACGAAAAGTATATTGACTATGATCTGTTGCTCCTAAAATAATCATATGAATCAAAAGCTAGTATTAATCGGTGGTGGACATTCACATGCGATCGCCCTACGAGAATGGGGGCTTAAACCCTTACCTGATATAGATCTAATTCTTATTAGCGATGTTGAGCAAACGCCCTATTCGGGAATGCTTCCTGGTCACGTGGCGGGATTTTATAGCTACGAAGAAACTCACATTGATTTGCGATCGCTAGCTCGTTTTTCAGGAGCAAAATTGATTTGCGATCGCGCGATTGGTCTTGATACGGCAAATAATCAGGTAATTTGTCAGTCACAGCAGATTAGGTATGATTACCTCTCTTTGGACATTGGCAGCACTCCCCAGGCAATCAATGTTTCTGGCGCGGCTCAATATGCTATCCCAGCTAAACCTGTACCTGTATTCTTGGAAGCTTGGTCTGAATTACAGCAGTTAGCAGCAACTAATTGCGATCGCGATTTCCCTATTGTGATCGTTGGTGGTGGCGCAGGAGGGGTAGAGTTGGCTTTGAACATGCAGATTTGTCTTCAGCAGATTCTCAAACAGAATCAGACTCTAACTATTTATCTGCTTCATCGAGGAAAGCATCTACTTGCAGGACATAGTGACTGGGTAAGCAACAAGCTGACACAAATTGTTCAGCAACGGGGAGTTAAACTGCATTTGCAACAGGAAGTTACGCAGGTTTTGCCAGATCGCGTCATTTGTCAGTCTGGATTAGAAATTCAAGCTAAACGAGTTTTTTGGGTAACTCAAGCTGCTGCCCCTACCTGGATTAAAGAGTCTGCCTTAAAAACTGACGAGCGGGGCTTTATTTTGGTTCAGGATACGCTTCAGTCTGTATCTCATCCCAATGTCTTTGCGGCGGGAGATATTGCAACCATGATTAACTATCAGCGTCCGAAAGCGGGTGTATTTGCTGTCCGACAAGGACAACCGTTGTTTAATAATTGGCAGCACATACTTACAGGGGAAAAGTTAGAGCAATATACACCTCAAGACAAGTATTTAGCCTTGATTGGTACAGGGGATAAAAAGGCGATCGCATCTTATGATTCTTTTGGTTGGCGATCGACTGTTTTTTGGTGGCTTAAAGATTATATTGACCGCAAATTTATGAATCAGTTTGTCGATTTAGAAACTTGAAAAATACCGTATCAATCACTACTTTTTCTCGTTGATTTCGTTAAATTGATTTTGGGAGCTTACTCATAAACCTTAAGCAGACCATAGTATATTATCATAATTATTCTCATGACTAATAATATGCTTCATCAATAATTTAGCAGCGCAAAAGCATACCTTGCTTGCATTTAACTGGTTATAAGCTTCATCTCTTACTTGATTGTCAACCTGAGAATTTTGTTGCGGTATATGACAATTACAGATATTTATTAAAAACTATTAAATATGCTAGTTTTTATTGTTATGTTGTGCATACAGCCAACTAAGTGTTAGCTAAAAATTACCAGTAGCTAGTTTTAAAATAGCTCCATTTTCGAGTTTATTTTGTAGTTGTTGCCAGGATGAAAATATAGGATATAACAATGTTTGAATTGAGAAAAAATCGAGAACTCTCTACCTCTATCGCTCAAATCAAAGAAGTGTATAGTAATCATCCTTGTATGCAGCGAGTAAATATTTTAAAAGAGCAGCTAAAGCAAGAAAAGTTGCAGGATAAACTGCTTTCTCAGTCGATTAAGAGGATTGGGCGAAACTCCAGAAATCAAATCAATTATTAATCAATTTGTCCTCATGAACAATATTGTATGACTATCATCCTTCATTCTTATATTCTTTTGTTGTATGACGATATTGGGTCGGCTAAAGTTAGACTAAAAGGATAAGCATCATTTTTATTTGATTTTGGGTGATTGTCAATGAATCCTGCTCTATCTCAATTTGGTTCGCAGATGTCTCAGCTAACGGGAGTTAGAGCAATTATGAAGGACATTATTGAAACCCTAAGAAATAGCGGTGGCAAGGAATTTATCAATCTTAGCGCGGGAAATCCCGTCATTTTGCCAGAAGTCGAACAGCTATGGCGCGACTGTACTCAAGAATTACTCGACAGTGAGGAGTATGGAGAAGTTGTCTGTCGCTACGGCTCATCCCAGGGCTATGAGCCTTTAATTGCAGCGGTTGTCAAGGATTTTAATACCCGTTACGGTTTAGCATTGAGCGATCGCCATATTCTAATTACAGGTGGTTCTCAGGCTCTATATCTCTATGCAGCTAATGCTTTTGGCGGCTATACGGCATCAGGGGAACTGAGAAAGGTAGTCTTACCTCTTAGTCCTGACTATACGGGCTATGGTGGGGTTAGTCTGACTCCAGAGTCTTTGGTGGCATACAAGCCGAGTTTAGACATCGACGAAAAGCGCCATCGGTTTAAATACCGTCCCGATTTTAATCAGCTACAGATCAATGAGAAGACGGGATGCGTAATTTTTTCTCGCCCCAGCAACCCTACAGGTAACGTTATTAGCGATGACGAAGTAAGTAAGATTGCTCAACTAGCCGCTGCTCATAGCGTCCCTGTTTTAGTCGATTCAGCCTATGCGCCACCATTTCCTGCCTTAAACTTTACCGCCATGACTCCTCAGTTTGGCAACAATATTATCCACTGCATAAGTCTATCCAAAGCAGGATTACCAGGAGAGAGAATCGGTATCGCTATCGGTGAGCCGCAGCTAATTCAAGTTTTAGAATCTTTCCAAACCAATTGCTGTATCCATTCTTCTCGTTACGGACAGGCGATCGCTGCTAAAGCCATTAGTACTGGTAAACTGGCAGATATTGCCACCAATGTAATTCGTCCTCATTATCAACGCAAAATAGAGATTTTAGAAAGCACTCTCGACGCGGCTATGCCCAATATCCCTTGGTATTTACATCAGGGGGAAGGAGCAATTTTTGGCTGGCTTTGGCTGAAAGATTTACCCATGACAGACTGGGAGTTTTATCAGGAATTAAAACAGGTAGGAGTAATTGCTGTCCCTGGAAGCACCTTTTTTCCAGGTTTAAAAGAGGAATGGCAGCACAAGCACCAGTGTTTGAGAATTAGTTTAACCGCCACCGAAGCAGAAATAGCCGAGGCAATGAAGCGTCTGGCGCAAGTTGCCGAAAAAGTGTATCAGCTAGTGCAGGCATAACGATTATTCAATTGGGATAATCAAAACCAAAATATGCCTGTCAATATTCGTTTAATAGATCTAAATTTTTGGTAATTTCGTAGTCAACTAAACTAGAATTTCTGCTGTTTTTCAAAAGCACAGAGCGTATGCTTAGATGGTCGTCTTTAACGACTGTGGATTCTACGGACCTTTCAGCTGATAGCTGATAGCTGATAGCTGATAGCTAAAAACTAACAAACACGAACGAAGCCAATCTACCATAAAGCAAAATTTATGAATGATGAATCATCAACTCTCAACCAGCCAGAATTGTTAGAGGTTGGCACAATTACTTCTCCCCAAGGCTTAAAAGGGGAGCTAAGGGTCTACTCTGAGTCCGATTTTCCCGAACGGTTTACCAAAGCGGGTCGGCGCTGGCTACAGCATCCCGACACAGCCGCAATCACTGAGGTACGGTTAACAAGAGGTAGAGCAATTACAGGCAAAAACCTTTATGTGATCAAGCTTGAAGGTATCGCAGATCGCAATCAAGCTGAAGCATATCGTGATTATAAATTATTGGTAGACAAAAGCGATCGCCCTAAACTAGATAAAGATGAATATCATGTTGCCGATCTTGTGGGTACAGAAGTATACCATCAGGAAACGGGAGAGAATATCGGCGTGGTAGTAGATCTCTACACTGCGGGGAACGACTTATTAGAAATTAGACTACACAAGCAGCCAGAAACTCCGACAGAGCAAAAACGAGATCTTTCCCACATTAGTCGGCGCAGCAAACGTAAAAAGTATCGACCCAAAAAACAGAAACCCACGACCATTTTTGTCCCCTTTGTCAAAGAAATCGTCCCCATTGTCGATCTCGCTAACCAGCGCCTAGAGATAACCCCCCCCGATGGCTTGATCAATATTCACGAAATTGAATAGGCGAGTTGAATCGAGGCAGCTAGGAGGCATAGAGCAGAAAGAAACCTTGGTAAATCCAAACTGTTTAAATTAGTTTTCTAAAATCCTTGCTATTAGTCAAACCATTCGTTATTATGATAACTGCCGATAAAGCAATCCTCAGTAGCTCAGTGGCAGAGCGGTCGACTGTTAATCGATTGGTCGTAGGTTCAAATCCTACCTGGGGAGTTTAAATCAAACAAGCAATTCCTAAGTAACTGTACATTAACACTTTATTTGTCATCGGTAACAAACTGATGTCATTTTGACAAGTTATTTGTCAACATCTCGGGTTAATATGTTTGGTTACCAGCAGAGCGTTTTTGAGCTCTATGAGGTAAATGAGATAGAGCTTGTTTTTGCTGTCTTTGGCAATTGAGTAATCTATAGTTTTTGCCGGCGTTGTTGCATAAAAAAAGTTGCGAAGGATAAAAACTGCAAGGTGGTAGATTAAAGTTAACCATATGCGAAGCGGTATCCTTATATCAAAAAGATATAGGTAAGTATACAAAACTAATTACACATTTTCGGAACAGTAATCCATACTCCATATAGATTTCAGAGAATATAAGCAGGTAATTAATTCTGCTTAGGTACTTATAATCGTTTTTGTCTCGTAGTTTAGCTACACTAATTTGTAGTAGTGCCTATCTTTAAAGATATGGGCGATTATTGCTATTCCATCAGGATCGGCATTTTTGGTTGAATAATGCTGTATTAGTATTGATAAATGTCAATGATAACGGCAAAACTTCTGACCAATTTACTAATCTTAGATATTTTTCTCCCAAACTATTCTTTCTTGAGGTTGTTATTTATTACTAGGAAAAAAATAGGCTATTTAGCTTGTTGCGTTTTTGCAGTATCCGCAACATTATTTTTTACTTTATCTGGCAAAGCAGAAGAAGCCCAAACAAGAGATAATCCCTTACCACAATCTCCAGATACAGGTACTCCTGAAGGAGATTTTTCGGCTGGAGGGACTAGAGATAACCGTTTGCTAGGCAATATATGTGGTGTAAATGGTCAAGAAATTGTCTACTTATTAGGAAATGACAATAGAGAATTCACCTTATCCGCCTATCCTACTTTTTGGTTTCATATTCCGCACGATATTGATCAAAAAGCTCAAATTGAGTTTGACCTCAAAGAGCTGGAAACAGGTAAAGAAATATATAGTCAAATTGTCCCTGCAAAAAGCAAATCAGCCATCAAAGGCATTGCTTTACCTCAAGATAAAATAAATGCTTTATCCTTTAATACTAATTATGTTTGGAGTTTGACAGTTAGTTGTCCGCAAATAGAGCCAGATGCATTAATTACCTTGTCAGGATGGTTGTCTCGTTCGCCCATAACACCATAAGTTAGGGATCAGTTAGCTGCTACTCCTCCCCCAGAGAAATATCAGGTTTACCTCAAACACGAAGTTTTATATGATGCTTTAAGCGAACTATCCAACTATCGTATTGTTGAACCAAATAATGTTCAGATAGCAACTGCATGGAATCAACTTTTAACCGAATTGGGATGGCAAGATTTGATTCAACAAGATAATGTAAAATCACCCGAAATTTTAGATACAAAAATATTAGTTAATAATCAAAATAAGTAATTATGTATTTTCATGATTGATTTTCTGTTTTTATGAATGTCACTGGACCTTTTGGTACGATACGATAAGGGTTTATACTCTTGTGTGAGTAATAGTAATGGCGTTTGATATGCTCGAAATTATGATTTTTCGAGATCGCGTCCATCGCGTACAAATTTGCCGTGTAGCGTGATAAATTCGGATACTCCATGATTCGGCGAATATTGGTTTTAAAATGCACGTAATAGACTAGATCGAATCGCAGTAATGTCGGGATGAGGCGTAAATCAGCCTCAGTTAAGCGATCTCCAAGAAGATAATCTTTGCCTTCCAAGTGCGCGTCTAGCTTATCTAAAGTCTCAAATAAACCTGTCACTGCTTCATCATAGGCTCCTTGAGTTTTAGCAAAGCCTGAACGATAAACACCGTTATTGACGTTGTGATAAATTTCTTCATTCCATTCATCAATCTCAGCCCGTAGCTTTTCAGGGTAATAATCCTCGGTATTGCCCGTCAGCGAATTGAAGCCTGTATTGAAAATACGAATTATTTCTGAGGATTCATTGTTTACAATTTGGCTGGTTTTCTTATCCCATAGAACAGGCACAGTCACGCTTGTTGTCACATCGTTCTGCGCCTTTTGATACAGCTCGTGCAGATAGGTCAAGCCATAAAGATTGTCACCTGTTGCACCAGGGAAATCTGCATCAAAGCTCCAGCCCTTATCTAGCATATCGGGATGTACCACACTGACACTGATATGTTCTTCAAGTCCTTTGAGCGTGCGATAGATTAAGGTTCGAGTTGCCCAAGGGCAGGCATAGCCGACATAAAGATGATAGCGATCTGTCTCGGGTTTAAACACAGGATCGTCCGCGCTTATCGCATCGCGAAACGTGCGCGGTTGGCGGTCATATCGCCCCGATGTGTCACTTGTGACAATGCTGGTTTCGACCCATTTGCCATCTATTAATTTGCCCATAGCTTCTTCTGAAGATTCCTTATTAAGCATAATCCCAATGAGCCTAGCAACCCAAATCAAATTAAACAAAGGAACTCCTTAAATGCGACATTCAGGGGTATTGCCATTAGAGTGAATCAAGGGATATCTATTGCCAATTACCAACCAAAACAAAAGCCGACCAATAGAAAGGATGGGAAAAGCGATCTCTTTTGAGGACTGATATTTGTGCCTGTCTTAGTGCTTCAGCTTTGGTTATATTTTCTTGGGATAACTGTTGATAAAAACTAGTCATCAAGGTGACAGTTGCTAGATCGCTAACCGACCATAAAGAGGCAATGGTACTTTTCGCCCCTGCACGCACGGCAATTCCAGCTAATCCCAAAGTTGCCAGGCGATCGCCTGTAGCAGTTTCGCAAGCACTCAGTACTAGTAAATCAATGGGACGTAATTGTTTACTATCTCCCCGTAATAAACGGTTTAATTCCTCAATATTAATGCGATTATCCCAAGTTAAAATAAATGTCTCTTCGGCATTAGAGCTAAATTGACCGTGAGTAGCTAAATGAACTACGCGAAACGGAGTCTGGCTAGCAGAGCGATTAAAGTTTAGTTCGGTGAAATTATTGTTGAGCAATACCCTAGAAGCAAATAGGGGGGAAATTTGTTCGATTTCTTGTTTAACTCCTGGGATACCAGCAAACCCTTGACGAGGCTCAGAAAGCCCAGCCAGCAATATATCTTGGGAATCAGCGTTGGCAGTTTGTAGCTGAGTGAGCTGTAAACTAGGAGAAATTGCCACCTGATATTTTTCAATTAAATACTGTTCGCCATCATGAAGAGTAGCAGGGGGAAGATTACGAAGAATTCCATCAGAAACGAAGACAAGGGTTTCGATTTGGTTTTGTTTTAATTCAGCTTCATTTCTTTTGAGATCCAAATTACGGGCTTGTTTAATGGAACTGACTAATAGTTGGGCGATCTTTCTGGGGTTAGTTTCTAATGTGATTAAATTACGCGCAAGGCTTATTTGTCCTTGAATAGTTGTTTGTTGCGGAGGAAGGGTAGTTAACAATTGGGCAATCTCTTTACCTTTAGCGATCGCTAACTGGCGATCTCCTTGTTCGATTAATACCTGCATTTGGGCAAGCTTGACTCTTAATTTGATGTTTTCGGTTAAGGGGAGACTGCTTGCTTGTTGATAGAAATCCAATGCGGCTTTGAGTTATCCCAGAAATATTCTACTGTTCTTGATAA
>JBCCNG010000142.1:0-8746 GCA_039025955.1 Cyanobacteria bacterium P01_C01_bin.72
CATCAGAGAATTAGTGAAACGCGGCTGGGTTGAGAACTATCTTGAACCTCCCAAACGGGCTAAAGCCAAGCTAAAAACCGCTGTTACCCTGGCAACTAATAGTCTGCTGGAGGATCTGACTACCAGACAACAAGAAATAGTCCAGATTCTTAAAAACCGAGGTGGTGAACTATGGCTCAAGGATCTAATTAATATCTGCTCTACCACTACCGCGACAGTCAAGAAGCTAGAAGCAAAAGGCTATGTAATTCTCTCGGAAAGAGAAATCTTGCGTCGAGAACAGGGCATACTGCAAGCCGCAGATCAACCTAAAGAGTTAAGTCAGTCTCAGGCGGCAGCTTTAACCGTAATCAATGCCCAGTCAGGCTATGGTCAAATTCTGCTTCATGGGGTAACGGGTTCGGGAAAAACCGAAGTCTATCTTCAGGCGATCGCCCCTATTTTAGAGCAGAAAAAGTCAGCATTGGTATTAGTACCAGAAATCGGCTTAACCCCCCAGTTAACCGATCGCTTTCGCGCCCGATTTGGCGATCGCGTCTGTGTCTATCACAGTAAACTATCCCCAGGAGAACGTTACGATACCTGGCGACAAACAATTCGCGGTGAACCCCAGATAGTTATTGGTACACGCTCGGCAATTTTTGCTCCTCTGCCCAACTTGGGCTTAATCGTCCTGGATGAAGAACACGACTCTAGTTTTAAGCAGGATCGTCCCGCCCCCACCTATCACGCCCGTAAGGTGGCACAATGGCGAGCTGAATTAGAAGCATGTCCGCTGGTGCTGGGTTCTGCCACACCTTCATTAGAAAGCTTAACGGCAGTTGGGGCAAACGGCGCTTCCCCTGTACTAAATGCAGACGGGCAAGCAGAATCAGAAACATTACCAGAAAAACTATCAGAAACATCTTATTTATCTCTACCCCAAAGAATTGGCGATCGCCCGTTACCCCAGGTGTCAATTATCGATTTACGCCAGGAGTTTAGTCGGGGTAACAGATCTATTTTTAGTCTGTCTCTACAAAAGGCGATCGCCGAAATGCAGTCTCAAGGACAGCAGGGAATCTTATTTATTCCTCGACGAGGACACAGTACTTTTGTTTCTTGTCGTAGCTGTGGCTACGTGATGGAATGCCCCGATTGTGATGTTTCCCTCTCCTATCATCATACCCATGAGGGAGCAGCCCAACTGTTACGCTGTCACTACTGTAATTACACTAAGATTCAGCCGAAAGTCTGCCCTGAATGTAGTTCTCCCTATCTCAAGCATTTTGGTAGCGGCACGCAAAAAGTTGTCCAAGAGTTAGGTAAACTATTTCCCCAACTGCGCCCAATTAGGTACGACAGTGATACCACCAGAAACAAAGGGCAGCACCGTCAGTTAATTGATCGCTTTATTCACAAGGAAGCGGATATTTTGATTGGAACACAAATGCTGACCAAGGGTTTAGATATTGCTGGGGTGACTCTGGTGGGTATTATTGCCGCCGATGGGCTACTGCACCGCAGTGATTACCGCGCCGCCGAAAGAGCCTTTCAAACTCTAACTCAGGTGGCAGGTAGAGCAGGCAGAGGAGATACCCCTGGCAGAGTGATTCTTCAAACCTATTCTCCTGAACATCCCGTGATTCAGGCAGTAAAAACCCACAACTATAATGACTTTAGCGCTGCGGAATTAGCCCAAAGAGCCGAGCTAAACTATCCTCCCTACGGTAAGCTTATTTTGCTCAAGTTAAGCAGTATTGACCCCAGAGAAGTCGAACAGGCGGCTGTTACCATCGCCGATATCCTAATTGATACCCTCGACCCAGAATATGAAATCTTAGGGCCTGCACCAGCCAATGTCATGCGGGTTGCTCGTCGCTATCGCTGGCAAATTCTACTGAAGTTTCCCGCAACAGCTAAAGCTAATTTACCCGATCTTAATTTATTGCGATCGCCCAGCGAAGCCTTTGGCTCATGGTATTTACCCAAATCCGTCAGCATGACTATCGATGTTGATCCCCTCAACATAGAATAGATTCATTTCATTTCATTGAACATTTAGCATTAAACATTGAACATTTAGGAGTGATAGTAAATCCAACTGCATGTGGACAAACGAATGTCCTTTGCGCCTTCTGCCTTCTGCGTTCTTTCACAGATTTCAGTTAAACACAGTGATCAAATCGCTATGATTAGTTAACTTATAAATGATGATTGCAAGCATTTTTAAGAAACAGCCGTTATGCGAGATTTGGCACAGATTCAACGGACAGAATACGACGTAATTGTTATTGGTGGGGGAATCAATGGTGCTGGGGTAGCCAGGGATGCTGCTATCAGAGGATTGAAGACAATCATTGTTGACAAAAATGATTTCGCTAGCGGTAGTTCAAGCTGGTCTAGCCGTTTAATTCACGGTGGTTTACGTTATTTGGAGTATTTTGAGTTTCCCTTGGTGCGTGAATCTTTAAAAGAGCGAGAAGTTTTACTCCGCACTGCACCACACTTGGTTAGTCCCCTACAGTTAACTATTCCCATTTATCGCGATCGCTCTCGCCCCTACTGGAAGATTTGGGCAGGGATGATTCTCTATGATATTTTTAGCTTTGATAAAACTCTTCCTGTCCATCGGATGTTGCCTAAAGCAAAATTTCAACAGCTATTTCGTTCTTTGGATGCTGATAATTTAGCAGGTGGCTCGCAGTATTATGATGGTCAGATCACTCTTGCCGAACGTCTCTGTCTGGAAAATATCATCTCGGCTCAAAATGCGGGGGCAGTTGCCCTAAACTATATGGAGGTGACAGAATTATCCCTCAAGGATGATCGAATTAAGAATGTAGTTTGCAAAGATAAGCTGACGGGAGAAAGCGTCACTATTTCTGGTACTGAAGACGCGGTGGTTATTAATACTGCTGGACCCTGGATCGATCAGGTATGTCAACGAGGTAAAAAAGGCGGACAGCAAGTCGTGATTGGTGACGCAAAAAAGAATGGTGGCACAAAAGGCAGTCATATTATCGTTGAAGAGTTTCCTGGCGCACCTGGTTCTACTCTCTACGTGGAAGCGAAATCTGATGGTCGTCCCTTCTTTATTATTCCCTGGCTGGGCAAATATCTGATTGGCACCACAGACTTAGTTTATAAAGACGACATTGACAATATTAAAGCCGATGATGCCGAGATTGATTATCTGTTGCAAGAAACCAACAGCGTCATTACTACCGCTAATTTAAAACGAAATGACGTTAAGTTTACCTATTCTGGAGTTCGTCCCTTGCCAAATTCTGAAGGCAAGAAACCTGGCAGTATTACTCGTAAACACATTATCTTTGACCACCGTAAAGAAGGAGTAAATAATCTATTTTCTTTGATTGGCGGCAAACTGACCACCTACCGCAACGTGGGGGAAGAAATGGTAGACGCAATCTTCAAACGGATGAAGCGATCTCCCAAACCCTGTCAAACTGACTCTCTGCCCTTACCAGGCTGTATTCTGCCTAGAGATAAACGAATTCAACAGGCAATTGACAAATATGAGTCTAGCCTCTCAATCGAAATAATAGACCACCTATTTTACATGTATGGCGCGAGGGCGATCGAAGTCCTCGCTTTGACCGAAGATAATCCTACCCTGCGGGAACGAATTAGCCCCGATTTACATGATATTAAAGCCCAAATTGTTTATGCGGTGACCAGCGAATCGGCTCACAATTTAGTCGATATCCTGCGCCGTCGTACTACCCTGGCAATGAGCGGTGAATACGGCATTAATTTACTGCCTGCTGTTACCGAAACCCTGCAAAAACACTGCGGCTGGAATCAGGAACAAAGCGATCGCGCAATATATGAATATCGTTTCTACATGGAACAAAACTGTATTCCCGACTATCAGCTAGCGACGGTATAGTTAGTAATTGTTGTCTTGTTAAGTTATGGATTAGAGGTAGTAATTAGTGGGTAGTAGCCAAGGTCATTTACTGTATTTACCACGTCTGATGTGAATTAAAAGCTTTAAGATTCGTTGTTGACGATGTAGATTAATTGCAAACTCAGGTTAACTTATGCTTTCATGCATTGACTTAGCGAAGATCTTAGAAGCTAATAGCTGATAGATGATAGCTAAAAACTAGCTAATTTGAACGAAGCCAATTCACATTAAGCGTTTCCCATAAAATAGTGATTTATTTCCTAATTATTGTCTTGTAATTCAGATTTAGTCTGTATTTGCATGAGAAAATTTTACATCACAAACCCGATTTCAATCTGAAGCAGTCCAGAGCAAACGCTTTTTTCTGAATAGCTAGCTGCAAAGTCAAACCTAATTTTTTTTGCAGTTCAAGTAAAGTTACCTGATTTTGTGATGATCTACTGCTACAAAATAGCCTGCTTTAATCTAATGTATTTAGTATCTTACAAAATCCAGTTAAGAAATAGCAATCTTTGGTGATTATTATCATTTACTCAATCGAGTTACTTCGCCTTAAAGCACTGCAAATTGATCATTAACAGCTTCTAAATAATAAATTTAGATTTTGCTGCTAAAACTTTGCAGGCCAGTTTTTAGATATTTTTCCTGGAATTTGGCTTTGCTAGATAGCCTGACTAAAGTTTCGGCGACGCTCTAAATTAGGATAGTAACTTGCTTGAAATCCACGAATATTTGTATGTAATCGTAAATCAGCCTGAACTATGCTTGAGATCTCTAATTGATGGCTATGCAAATGCAAACTCACTTACTCCTTCATTAAAGCAAGTTTAGCGAGAGAACCTCAGCCCAATCTGTTAAATAATATGTAAATACCTTTAAGTTTGTTGTTTTAAGTTCAATTTGCGCGAGTTTGCTATTGACAAAATACATTCTCTTCACTCGAAAAATGGCTACGGTTAATTCATTGAGCATTGACTATCGCCAAAACAGGACAAGGCAAGCCAAGATAAAGACTTTAAATAGCAGTAGATTATTAAAATCCAGTTAAAAAAGATTGTCAATAAGTACCAATTAAGATATATCTATTATTAAGTGAGAGCTAAATAAAAATTTCTATCAATAAACTCTATCATCCTTTATCATCCATGATTCAACCTGTCGGCTTTAAACAGCTGGATACCTTCAAGCCGAGAAGGTATCGAGAACTTGTGTTTATTAGTGATTATGCCCTTAAACCTTCTGTTACAGAAAATCGACAGTTGCAGATTAATCCTAATAACTACTTTTTAAATCGAGCTGAGATTAGCGATTGGCTGACGATTAAACAGATCTATGGTCCCCGTAACATCATCAAGCAACTTCGCGATCTGCAATTCCCAACGAACAGTGCAGCCAAACTGAGCAGCAAAACTGATCATGATTCGATCATAGTTAAGCTCAACCAAACCTTAATCAGTTTGAGTCGAGAAATTGCTCAAAGAATTATTGTCGCCAGTAAAGAAAAAAAATGAATCTAACTACCTACATTCCAGAATTATCCCCAGGTTCAGCAGCTACTATTATTGGCTATAGCCGTGTCTATGGCGGCTACATTGGCAAATTAATTTCCCTGGGATTATTGCCAGGTACTTCATTGGTGATTTTGACTATCGACCCCAATCTAGGAAATGTGCAGATTATGCTTCAAGAGAGAATTATTACTCTCTCCAAGCCAGAAGTTAACGCCCTAATCGTCGAAACCACAGAAGATGAGCCTAACTGCTAATTGAGAATTATTCAGAACCATATTCTCTAATGTGAGCCAGAATCGTAGATTAAGTGCAAACTCAGGTCAAATTGTGCTTTCATGCGTTTGTCCGAAGGACTGCTGACTAAGGCTAGTTGTGCGCGTATGCGCTGCGCTGATAGCTAAAAACCAGCTAACTTGAAGTAAGTCAATTCAATTAGAAGTACTATATTTAGAACTATTCTGGTGCTTCTAACTTTCGTTGAGCAAATCTTAACTTTGCCGATCGCGATCGCGGATTTTCTCGTTGTTCATCTCTTTGGGCAACAATCGGTTTTTTGGTGATTATGTCTAATAGCTCACTACCACGGAAGCGATGTTTGACAATCCGATCTTCAAGACTATGAAAGCTGATAATGCCAATCCTGCCTCCAGGCTTCAGCCATTGGGGCGCTTGCTCAATAAATTTCTCTAATGACTTTAATTCTTGATTAACTTCAATTCGTAGCGCCTGAAAGGTGCGGGTTGCGGGGTGAATTCTGCCGTGGCGATACTTCCCAGGAACAGTAGAGGCGATCGCCTGGGCTAATTCTGTAGTGGTTTGAAAAGGACGTTGCTGCACAATTCTTTTGGCAATGCGACGGGAGTACCTTTCTTCACCATATTCATAAATCAGATCCGCTAAAGAGACTTCTTTCCAGTGATTGACAATCTCGGCGGCGGTAGTTCTTTGAGGACGATCCATACGCATATCAAGGGGTGCAGTGTTGCGGAAACTAAATCCCCGTTCGGCAAGATCCAACTGGGGAGAACTTACCCCCAGATCGGCAATAATTCCGTCAAATAGAATATCTGGCGGTTGATAGTCAGCAAAATTACCCTGCCAGAATTCCAACTGCTGAGGATAATAGTTAGCCAGTCTAGTTTTGACAGCAGCGATCGCCGTTTCATCTCGATCCAAGGCTACGAGTTTGATCTTGTCACTTTGACTGAGAATTAACTCGCTATGACCGCCCCCTCCTGCTGTTGCATCAAGGTATCTTCCCCCTGGCAAAACTGCCAATCCTGCAATCAATTCACGACTAAGCACAGAAAGATGTCTAAATGCGGCTGATTCCCTTACTTCCAAAGTGCTGCTCTCCTAACAATCTTAATTAAAATTTTATTGTCTAAGTTGTGTTGGATACTAATCTAATTAGAATTTACGGGTACAATATATTATGTAGGCAAATTAAGCAATGCTTTATCAACCTACTTCATTAAACTATTAAACTCAACTTAGCTGAATTTATCATATTCATATATGGAAGTTAGCCAACGCCCAGGACAAGCAGAAGAACCTCCTGGTCATAGGTGGGCAGGGGTATTGGGAACTGGAGTGGCAGTTGTCACCCTGGTTCTACCGCTAATTATGATTGCCTCCTATTCGCCTTCAGGTAGTAATGCTCAACCTGTTCCTCCAGCAACTTATCAACCTCAAATCAGAGCAAACAACATGAGATAAAGAAGAATTTTAACGCCACAGATTCTTTATTTTTAGAAGGTTGCGGTTGCTGCGGCTGAACTCAACTTGGAAGCTGAACCTGCTCTACAGTTTTGAGCTGGAAACTCTTGGTTAATATTTACCGAAATCAGTTCCCAGAAATATGTTCTTGCGGAAAAGAGTCTAAAATATTGACGTTTGCTTTCAAGAAATAAACATGAGTAAAGAAGATGGGTAAAATTTTACAGCGTAGGTTGATTCTGATAGCTATCTTTCTGAGTGCCACCCTGCTATGGGCAAGGGTATCCCAGGCGAAACAGAATGTCAATAGTATGTTGGCACTACATCGTCATGATTATCCTACGCCTACGGCGATCGCTTTAGTCGAACCAAAAGTTGGAGTAACTACTGAGTCAGTCGAATATGTAACCATAGATGGACAGGCGATCAGCGGTTATTATGCCCGTCCTGAAAATATGAGTACTCCCTTACCAGGTATTTTAGCTATCCATGAGTGGTGGGGGCTAAATGAAAACATCGAAGCGATGTCTCGTCGCCTCGCGGGAGAAGGCTATCAGGTACTGGCGGTAGATTTATATCAGGGACGGGTAGCAGACACTCCCGACAAAGCAAGTCAGTTGGTAAAAGAAGTGGCTAATAATCCCTTAGTAGCGAAGGCAAATATTAATAAGGCATATAATTACTTGGCACAGGATAAACAAGCACCAGGGATAGCTTCAATTGGTTGGTGTTTTGGCGGTAGCTGGTCATTAGAAGCCGCTTTATTATTTCCGCAAGAATTAGATGCGGCAGTAATCTATTATGGCGGACAGGTAGGAGAAAAAACCGCTGAAGAATTATCAACTTTGGAAATGCCAATTTTGGGCATCTTTGGAGCAGAAGATAGTTTAATCCCGCTAGAGACGGTGGAACAATTCGAATCTACCCTGCAAGAATTGGACAAAGAAGCAGAGATTGTTGTCTATGAAAATGCGGGACATGCTTTTGCTAATCCTTCTGGTCAAAACTATGTCCCCAAAGCCGCAGAAGCAGCTTGGACAAAAACAACTGAGTTTTTTAGTCAAAGTTTAAGTTAATGTTGTAGTTAATCTCAGGCACAAGATTTGATTTATAACTAGGCTTTAGTCAAGAAACTAATATATTATCAAGTTAGTAAGTCAAAGTTCTTTGGAAAACTTTTGGTTGAATGCAGAGAAGAGTTAGGATATTCATGGAAATATAATCTCTTTCTCTCATGTTGGTATTGGTAACGATCTACGATTTAGCCGTCAATAGCGAAAGTATTGGTTAAGTTAGGTCAGTTTTAACGCTGATATTTTGAAGCTATACAAAAGATAGGGAAGAAAAAAAGAGAGATAAAAAATTATGCATAAATGTAACTTTTTCCCTGCAAGCAAATTAAAGTCGAATTATAAAATCAGGTAAAACGTTAATTTGTTTCTGAAGTACTGTCTAGATTTAGACGGTACTTTTTTGGTTTTAGCACTGCATCAATTAAATATTTTAAATATAGCAATACAAACTTATGCTAGGACTTAAGTACTCAGGCAAAATTAATTACATATTCTTGACCAAAATTATCCAGCACTTTTTTTAGATATTC
>JBCCNG010000143.1:0-8742 GCA_039025955.1 Cyanobacteria bacterium P01_C01_bin.72
ATTTTTTATTATTGAAGTCTTAATACTTTTTTCAACTATTTTTAAATAATTGAGCGTATTCTCAATTTTTCGAGCTTGTAGCACAGTAGACATAATGGTCAAGCTAGAGGTAGCTTTTTACTAACTTGTAAATGTCATACATTTTCTGACTTACCTGTACTAGTAGCAGGGGTTATCAACTTTTTTTTAGTTCAACAGCTTTTCTAATGCTTTTAAATTACCGCTCGGCGACCAGCTACCTACTGCTATGACTCAATGCTTTTTAATTAACAGTAGATCTACGCCAAAATGCTCAACACTAACTACATTACTTACAAAACCAAGAAAACCTTGTTTAAAGTATTTTTTCCTGAACTGTTTTATGGTTACGCTGAACTTTATTATGTTTCGCTTAAAAAACTAATCTGATTCTTTTTGGTAATTAAAATACGGGCATTTGCTTGAATCTATTTAATACTTAAAAGTTTATTGAGATAATATCGATTCCTCCATGACAAATGTGTATATTGTGCTACTGAAGCAGCTTAATAGCCTGGCGAAAAAGCCCTAGGCATAAAAAAAGTAAAAAAGACGGTAAGAAGAATTTATTTTATGACCTTATTATTTACTTGGTTATTAATTACCCAGCATACTACCACACTACTTTAGACAACCAGCAAATTCATTTATTGTTATTATTTACTCAAACTTTAGTGAATCTGAGGGTAACGAAATAAAGTAAGGCTCAAGCAAACGAGGAGCGCTGTAGTATCAAATGGTTTCGATTGCAATCCTAAAAGTTTCCTGATATTTTCTCAGCCAGACAAGAGATAATAAGTGTCACAATTTCAGTTCGAGGAATTGAACAGAGCCAGACTTTGATAGAGATTTGACATTGCTTTAGATTCAAACTTCCCTCCAATTCTCAAAGCAACGATTTTCAACAATTTTTATTCAGTAACATTTAGTTGTGATAGCTTAAGACAGTCTCAAAGGCATGGTCGGCTTTGCGGGACATAGTCCCCCATTCTCCGCCCTCAATTTCTGCGGTTATCTTCACAAGATTAATAAAGCAATATGGCACGTAGCTCTTTACAGTTAAATAGCGAATGGATCCCGAAGGTCGAAGAATCTCTAGCAATCAGACAGTTAACCCAAAGATCTCTTGCCGAACGTCTTGAGGTATCGCGTTCTTCAATTTCTAAGTTCATCAACTGTAAGCCTGTGGCTTTAAATACTTTCATTCGTCTGTGCCAAGAACTAAATTTGGACTGGAACAGTGCTTCGCAACCAGAGCGAGAATGGAATGATGATCTAGTCAACTTTAAATTTAAACAGTCAGATTTCAAGGCAAATCCTGGAGGGCAGATATCTCCCGAGGAAATTGTCGGCAGAGAAGAGTTGATTGAGCGTCTTTGGGCAAGACTGAGCCAACAAAGCCTGATCTTCAGTGGTGAACGCAGGATTGGCAAAAGCAGCATCCTCAAAAAAATGACCGCCGAAGCTGCCCCCGACATGCTGCCAATTTATCGGGATCTAGAAGGCATTAGGACACCGATTGAATTTGTCGAGGCAGTATGGCAAGACACAGAAACTTACTTAAGAGAAGTAGGTCAGGCTAGGCGAGTCAGGGAATACATTAGTCAACTGACAGGAAGTTATTTTGATAGCTATCAATTGCCAGAAATAGCTGCATCCCACTGGAAAATTCTGTTGACCAAGACCATTGAAGATTTAGTTACTCTACAGAATAAACAGGTGGTGTTGATCTGGGACGAGATGCCCCATATGCTGGGCAACTTTCAGGAGGAAACCGCCATGGAACTTCTAGACAGTTTGCGATCGCTCCGTCAAACTTATCCTGATGTCCGCATGATTTTTTCTGGCTCGATTGGTCTCCACCACATTATTAAAAATCTCCAGAGAGCAGGATACAGTAACGACCCAACGAACGACATGTATCCGATTGAGGGACAACCCCTATCTGTAACCGCCGCCACCCAGCTAACGATAAATTTGTTGCAGGGCGAAGCAATCCCCGTGGAGGATCTAGAACAAACGGCGGAGGATATTGCCACTGCGGTTGACTGTATTCCTTTTTATATTCATCATCTAATCAATCAGTTTAAAGATATTGAAACTGAGATCAGCCCAGAGATGATCGAGCATACGGTCAATGAAAGTCTTCGCAGTACGGTCAACCTCTGGAAAATGGATCACTATCGTGAGCGCCTTGATAACTACTACAGCGAGGAGCAAAAACCCTATGCTCTAGAGCTCCTCGACATTTTGTCCATTAACCCGCCAACTTCTTTTTCTCGCCTCTGGCAATATCTCAAAAGTGAACCTGATACCAAAGATAAAGAAATGGCAAGAAGCGTTTTGAGACTGCTTTTAAAAGACTATTATCTTGTGCAAGAAGATAACCTTTCTGGCAGTATGTATGCCTTCCGTTATCGACTCGTACAAAAATACTGGCAGATCTCTAGAGGGCTGTAACAGTTGGCGGGGGTCAATACTTCTCGGTTAACAAGTTAATTATTTGGTTCAGCTATGGGGAGATTGGGTTTTGGGGATTTAGGGATAAGTTCTTGTCAATTCCCCAAGTCCCTACTCCCCCAGTTCCCTACAGCTATTTCTAGAAAATAGAAATCTTAAACGAGAAGTATTGAGGTGGGAGTGGTGTTGAGAACCAGAGGCAAGCAAAAGCGATCGCTTAATTACGCTCAATTACTAAGATTTAAACACTTGGGCAATCTTACGATCCCACTGCTGCTGATTTTTTTTGGCATCGCGGATAAAAGGCGACCACCGAATTAAGCTAATTAACAGATGATTTAGCCAAGAGCCAGGAAAGCGCAGGGGGCGCATAATATCGAGAAACAGCACCACTCTAATTTGCTCGGTTTTATTCCAGGCTTCGTGGGGGTAAGAATCATCAAACACAATTGTCTTGCCCTCTTCCCAGTGCCTTATCTCCTGATCAACACGAATGCCGCACTTTTTTCTAGCATCAGGAACTTTGAGGGGTAAATGACAGCGGAGTACACCATTGTAGGGACCACGATGTTCGGGAATGTGTTTACCTGGAAGCATAATTGAGAAGAATGCTGTTTTCATTCCTGGAATCTGCTCAATAGTCTGGGTCGTTTGGGGACAATAATTACAGTTTTGCTCCATCTTCACCCCATAACCATAGAGGAAGAAAGTCTTCCACAGATTATCTCGACTAATACTATTAGCTTGATCGGGGGAAATATCCTGAAAACGCGGCAGTTCATTTTCATATTGCAGAACTAGGTCTAGCTCCTCTCTGATCCCCTGCCAGTTTTGTTCGAGGATAGATGCCCAGGGAAACTGTGCCGATGCTAAAAAAGGAGTATTTGGGACTAAGGAGTAACGAGCAATCAACTTTTCTAATCCCCAAAGAGCTTTTTTGCCCCAATTCTTGACGAGTAGTTCTCTAAGATTGGGTGGTGAGAATTTGAGTGTCTTCATAACTCCAAGATACTAATTTACTGCGATTGATTTTACGATGCTATGCAAAAATTATGGCTCAATAAAATCAATTTTGTTGGTATTCTTCGAGAATAAAGGTATTTGTGCCTGGCGGTACTAGCTATCCTTAAACCCCAAATCAGACCCCGTACCGGCATGAACCTGAGCCAGTTGGGCATACTTACGGGCATGTTCGATTAATTCCTGCGCCTGGGATTGGCTAATTTCCTTAACTTGGCGACCAGGAATTCCCATAATGAGCGATCGCTCTGGCACATCTTTGGTAACCACACTTCCTGCACCGATAATGCTCCCCGCCCCGACCCTAACGCCATTTAAGATTACTGCTCCAATCCCAATTAAACACCCCGCTTCGACGTAGGCACCATGAACTACTGCCCGATGGCCGATGGTCACATGATCTTCCAAGATGGTTGGCTGACCAGGATCTCCGTGGAGTATTGCCCCATCTTGCACATTACTAAATGCTCCAACAGTAATTTGCTCCACGTCCCCGCGAACTATTGCTCCGTACCACACGCTGGAACCCTCACCCAAGGCAACTTTGCCCATTACTGTAGCATTGTCAGCCACAAAAGCTGCCTGAGATAAATCGGGAGTAGACCAATAAGAACCAGTCGATTGAGCCATAATAATGTAAGATAAGCTATTTAACGAGAGCAAAATCACAACCAAAATCAAAACAACTTCGGTACATCGAGATTTAGTCGTGCTATAAGAAAGCAGAATCAACCTAATAATATATGGATTTAGCCTTACAATACCCCGTTTTTGGTCCCGAAATTGTCTGCCCCCACTGTCGTCAGGTAATTCCTGCTCTAACTTTGACTGATACCTACCTCTGTAGTCGTCATGGTGCTTTTGAAGCCGATCCGAAACTAGAAGAGCTGGTTCATTTACCTTCAGGTCGCAGTTGGCGACGTTGGGAAAATCAATGGTATCGTCAACATACTCATCCTGACGGAATTCGTTTTGAAATCCACGAAGCTTTAGACGCTTTGTATACCGAAGGCTATCGCGCTACTAAAGTAATTATTGCCGTACGCTATCGAGATTTAGTCAGTTCTTATTTAGGGCGTAGTCATCCTTGGCGTGAAAGTCCAGAGTTTAAGTCTCCTAAGCTTTATGGACTACCGATTAGCTTTAGCCCCGAAGTCGATGCTGAACCCTACTGGGAAATCATCAATTTCACCCTCGAAAAAGAGCCAGGAGTTCCGCGTCACTATCCCTATCGCTTCTTATTTGAGTAGCCTCGCAACTAGCAATTAATCAGCAAATACCAGGTTTGAGATGTTACACCATGCCTCAATTCGTACTGCCGATATTCATCAGGCGATCGCTTTTTATGAACAGCTCGGTTTTAGCGTTAAGGAACGCTTTACTACGGGATATACTCTCGCCTGCTGGATGACGGGGTTGGGTGGGCGAATTGAGCTGATTCAGATTCCTGAACCCAAACCTGCTCCTGATGCCTTTAATGACGAACATTATGTCGGTTATTATCATCTGTCTTTTGACCTCACGGAGAAGACTAGCGACCTGAGCCTTTGGCTGGAGCAGCTAGAGCAAAAATTAGCCAATTTATCAACTGGTGACTCAGGGAATGAGTCCAGAAAAATACTACCCTGGAAAATCTTGTTAGCGCCAGAACAGCAGATAATTGGCGATCACCTTTACGAAGTGGCATTTATCGCCGATCCCGATGGCTTACCTTTAGAATTCATTCGTGTCCTCAACTAAGAGTAAGTAGTGATGTAAGTGAGATCTCAGCGGTGCATAGAAATAGAGATCACTTTGATGCTCTCTGATGATCTAAAGATAAGTAGAGGATTTGAGCCAATCTCAAGCAGAATGCCTAGACTTGAGGATGATGCTATCAATTGCTCAAAACAGGTAAATTGACAGGTAAATTTAAAACTGAAAGTTGATCTGAATTATAAGGAGTTTTAATGCTAGAGCTATATCAATTTGAGCTATCTCACTATGCGGAGAAAGTACGCCTCATTCTCGATTACAAACAGCTAGAATATCGCCCCATCGAAGTGACCCCAGGGGTGGGACAAATTGAACTGATGCAGAAGTCTGGTAGTCGTCAAGTACCAGTCTTAAAAGATGGCAGTACCTATGTTGCTGATTCCACCGAAATAGCCCTCTATCTCGAACGTAAATATCCCGAACGTCCTATCCTACCTACAGACCCCTTAGCCAAGGGACAAGCTTTACTGATTGAAGAATGGGCAGATACTTCTATCGGTTTGAAAGGACGCAAGGCGTTTATTGGTGCTTTAAACCAAAATCAAAATTTTCGTACCTCTTTATTGCCAGCTAATACCCCCGATTTAGTCAAAACCGCTATTGGTGCTATCCCAGGAGAAGTTTTAGACGTATTGGGTACAGGAGTCGGTTTTGGTGGCGATGCGGTCAAAGAAGCCAAGAAAAGTCTAAGTCAGGATTTGGAGGCATTATGCCTAATTTTGCAGAGCCAACCCTATCTCACAGGAGACACACCTACTTTAGCTGATTTTGCAGTGGCAGGATTGAGCATTTATCTCAAGTTTCCCGCTGGTTCGTATCTTAATATCCCCGACCCTCTCAAGGGTAAAGGAGTTCCTGGATTAGCTGATAATATCACCTTTGAGCCTTTCTTTGCCTGGCGAGATCGTCTGTATGCAGAATTCCGTCAAGGTTCTAGTATTCCCCCCACCACAGGAAGCGGCTCGGCACCAACTTCAATTAGCATTGATTAAGCTCAATTTACCCATTCCGCAGGTGTAATCATCATCTTCCTATATTGACTGTTGACTGATAACTGATAACTGTTAACTGATACCTGTTGACTGATAACTAAAGAGAACTAATATCATAGAGTTATCAGTTTTATCTTTTCCTACAGTTATGAGAGTTGGTCTACAGTCTTACCTCAGTGATACTAATATTGATGCTCAGATAAACAATAGTCAGCGTCAACTATCATTAGCAATCTCGGCCATTCCTGATAGTACCTCAGCCGAATTACCTCTAAATCTGTGCCTAGTTTTAGATCGTAGTGGTTCGATGTCAGAACGACCATTGGAAATGGTTAAACAAGCGGCAATCAGTATGATTGAAAAGCTCAAGCCAGAGGATCGCATTAGCGTAGTGGCTTTTGATCATCGGGCAAAAGTTATTGTTCCCAATCAGCTAGCGGTTGATATCGAGCCGATCAAACAAAAAATTAGGCTGATGGTGGCTGATGGTGGCACCGCTATCGATGAAGGGCTGCGCTTGGGACTAAAGCAGGTTGCAGCCTATAATCTCCATGCTGTATCCCGCATTTTCTTGCTGACGGATGGTGAAAATGAACATGGTGACAATAATCGCTGTCTGAAGCTGGCAGAGTTAGCGGCTGAATATAATGTGACAATTGATACTTTAGGTTTTGGAGAGCATTGGAATCAAGATGTTCTGGAACAAATCGCCGATTCAGCCCAGGGAACTTTAGCCTATATTGAACAGCCTAACCTGGCAGTCCAGGAGTTTGCGCGTTTACTCACCCGCGCCCAGTCTGTCGGCTTAACCAATAGCTCCCTAACTTTGGAATTAATGCCCAAGGTACGTCTGGCTGAACTAAAACCAGTCGCCCAGGTAGCCCCCGAAACTATCGAACTCCCAGTTCATCTAGAAGGTAATTATTTCACCGTGCGTTTGGGAGATTTAATGATAGATCGACCCAGAGTAGTTTTGATCAATCTTTATGTTAATCAACTGCCCCCTGGGATTCATAAGATTGCTGCGGTTCAGCTTAAATACGACGACCCTAGCACTAATCAATCAGACTTACATTCCGATGTTTTAACCATAAAGTTGGAAGCTCAGGATCATTATCACGCTAAACCTAGTGATGAAGTACAAAATCATATCTTGACCCTGGCTAAATATCGCCAAACTCAGATTGCTGAACACAAACTCCAAGATGGCGACCGCCTTGGCGCAGCCACCATGCTACAAACTGCGGCGAAAACTGCTCTGCAACTCGGAGACAAAGCGGGAGCAACGGTCTTACAAACTAACGCCACTCGCCTACAAATTGGGAAAGACTTATCAGAAGGCGATCGCAAAAAAACCCGTCTCGTCTCAAAAACAATCTTACAAGATACGTGATGCCATAACATTTGATTTTTCTGGCTCGCTAACTTTAGCCACCAACAAGTGACATTAATAAAATTATCGCTAGACTACTAAAAGCGAGAAGTAGAGCAAACATGACTGACTGACCTAAATCTGAGGATGTTTTCATAATCTTAATTTTCCTTAATTATCATGGGGTATTTATTAAGCTGTTTTTTAGTTCAAAATCAGCAATACACAACAGGGATCAAAGCTAATTAACTATATATATACTGATATTGATTTTATGCTTATAAAAATAGTATCTAAGGTCCAGTTTGAAAAGCTTAAAATTGCAACTTATATTTATATAGCTTAGTCAAACTAAATATTATTAAAGTTACAAATTGCCGAGGAGTGGACTGTTTTAGTTCAGGAAAAAGCAAGAAAACATTATCTAGATTTAAGGAGGGCTAGAGTGCAGAACCAGCAGAATAGACCGATAAGACAGATACTATCTCGTCTTCTAAACTGTTTGACATTAATGTTAATCAGCGTATTATTTTGGGGTATGAACCTAGACTGTGTTCGAGCTGGCGAATCTCTAGCTCACCAAAGACACGTCTTATCAAGATTGACTTTTGGCGCAACCTCATACGAGCTAGAACAAGTACATCTGAGAGGGATTGAAGCCTATATTCAGTCTCAGCTCCAGCCGCAGTCCATTAAGGAATCCCCTGAAGTAGGACGGCAATTATCTCAGCTTAATTCGGTAAATCAAGAATCCCGCGAACTTCAGAAATACGCAACTTCTCTCCGCCACAAGCTAAAAAATCTTCAATTAGGAGAAGCTGGAGCGCGAAAAATACGGCAGAAAATTAGAAGATTCGGGAATAAAGTTGTGGATGAGGCGGTTGATGCCCATATAGCCAGAGCAATCTATTCCCGTCGTCAGCTACAGGAAGTGATGGTTGATTTTTGGTTTAACCACTTTAATGTTCATTCCAGTAAGGGTTCCGTCAAGCTGTGGATCAACGGTTACGAAAATGAGATTCGCTCTCATGCTCTAGGAAACTTTTATGACCTGCTACTCGCCACCGCCAAACATCCCGCGATGTTGATCTATCTAGATAATAAGAAAAATACTGCCCCTGAAAG
>JBCCNG010000144.1:0-8686 GCA_039025955.1 Cyanobacteria bacterium P01_C01_bin.72
CAGGTTTTGATCATCTACTATTAAAATACGAATCATATTAAGCTTAAAATAAACTATAAATTAGCTCGTCAATTGAGCTTTCCAACTACTACTGACGAAATATAAAAGTTAAATTATTAAATTATTGTTGAGAATTTACCAGTAATTATACTGAACAATCTTAAAGAAATTACGTGATTGTCAATCTTAAGTCCAAAATGTTCAATGTTCAATGCTTAATGTTCCATCCGATCGCCTGTACAGTATGAATTAACCTTTTGAACCAATTTCTGCTGAATCAATCCTGCTTTGGTCGCATCGTTGCGAGCAGATTCTAAAGCAGATAAATTTTGGTTTTCCCTCGCTCTGACTGCATCATAGGTAGCCTGGGCGTAAATACGGTAAATTCTGGCAAGTTGATCTTGATATTGGCTCAGTTCACCGTGAGTAATCTCTAGGGCTAAAATATTATCCGCCGCGCCATTAAATTTACGAGCTGCTTGGAGCCAGCTTTTCATTTCAAAAGACTCCCCCTGATTCATATAGCGGGCTTTCTGATTGCTGACATTAACATCTTGAGCAATCTGAAAAATTTGCTCACACTGAGCAGATGGGTTTTCTTCGCAACCAAATAACAATAGGGCAAAGGAAAGATTGATCACCATAGCGGGGATATTCAGCGCTATTTTCTGACATTTATGCCTCATAGCTCATATTGTCCCATGTCTCTGCTGATGCCACTGCCAAGCATGACTAATAATCTTTCGTAAATCGGCGTAGTTTGGATTCCAGCCCAGCATACGGCAGACTTTCTCACTGCTACCAACCAAAATTGGTGCGTCTCCTGGACGGCGATCGCTTTCTTCGGCAACAATCTCTAAACCCGTTACTTCACGGGCAGTTTCAATCACTTCACGAACGGAAAAACCATTGCCGTTACCCAGATTAAATATTTCCGATTCACCACCTGAAAGTAAATACTCAAGACCTAAAACATGAGCGTCAGCCAAATCATTAACGTGAATATAATCGCGGACACAAGTGCCGTCTGGAGTGTCGTAATCTGTGCCAAAAATATAGAGCTTCTCTCGTTTACCCAAAGCCGTTAACAGTGCTAAAGGAATTAAATGAGTTTCGGGGGCATGGTCTTCTCCCAATGACCCCCCAGGATCAGCACCACAGGCGTTAAAGTAGCGAAACGCCACCGATTTGAGTTTAAAGGCAGTATCAAAGTCCTGTAAAATTCTCTCTACCATATCCTTGCTCGCTGCGTAGGGACTGAGGGGATTATGGGGATGATTTTCCGTCATCGGCACTTCTTGGGGCATACCGTAGACAGCACAGGTAGAAGAAAAGACAATCTTGTTAATTCCGTGAGCTAACATTGCCTCCAGTAAATTGAGAGTGCTGGCAACGTTATTACTGTAATACTTCCCTGGCTCTTTGACCGATTCGCCGACAGCAATATAGGCGGCAAAATGCATTACGGCATCGATCTGATGCGCGGTAAATAACTGATCCAACAACAGGCGATCGCTTGTATCTCCGATAACTAGCTTGAGCTGAAGCACATTATCAACTATCTCCTGATGCCCATAAGAAAGGTTATCGAGAATGATGACGTTGTAGCCTGCATTCTTGAGAGCCAAAGCAGCATGAGAACCAATATACCCAGCACCACCTGTTACCAAAATAGTTTGCTTTCTCTCTGACACCTGATGATACTCCTTGATTAATTGTAAAGTTGTTAACTCACCTAACTTAACCTTAATTAATATATACGGCTAACAACATAATCAGTCAACTCATAGAGCGCATCTTTAGAGCTAGAAGGAGCTAGACAGGATAAACTATCTGCTGCCATGCGAGCATGATCGGCGGCTAATTGTCTAGCCTGGCTGATGCCATCACTATTGCTGATTAACTCTAGAGCCTGATGCAAATCTTCTGCTTGGGAGAATTCCCGTTCGATGAGAATTTTGAGATAGGGTTTTTGCTTCAGGGCATACAGCGCAGGAGCAGTTAAATTGCCGCTGGCTAAATCTGAACCTGCTGGCTTACCCAATACTTCTGTCGAGCCAGTAAAGTCTAAAATATCATCAACAACTTGAAAAGCAAGCCCCAGATTGCGCCCATAATTATACATATTCTCTGTCACCTGTGGCTCGGCATCACTCAACACCGCCGCCGCCTTGGCACTATTTGCCATCAAAGAAGCCGTTTTGTAATAACTTTTGTCTAAATAAGCATCAATCGAGGCATCAATATCAAACCGATTCAAGCCCTGTAAGATTTCTCCCTCCGCAAAGTCGCGGATTACCTCAGACAGCAGCTTAACTACCTGCAAGTTATCTAAATTAGCCAGATACCAGGACGACTGGGCAAAGAGGAAATCCCCCGCCAGTACAGCGATTTTGTTATCAAAAAGGCTGTTAACTGTTTCTACGTTACGCCTGAGATCTGCCTCATCAACCACATCGTCATGTACGAGACTAGCAGTGTGAATCATTTCCGTTATTTCTGCCAAGCGACGGTGACGAGGAATTAAACTTTGATCTGACATAGTAGCCCGCGAAGCTAACAAAACGATCGCTGGTCTAATTCTTTTCCCCCCAGCATCAAACAAATGTTCGGCTGCTGCTCCTAGAATAGGATGACGCGCTCCAATCAGTTGCTTTAGATTGTCTGTGAGAATATTCAGATCATTTTCAACGGGTGCTAATAAAGAAGTAGTAGAAGATGTCATTGTGAAGCCAAGTATGGCAGATATTTTTATTTAAGAAACTTTACATATATTGTACTTATTTTAAGGGAAGCTCACCTAATAACCAACTATTAACTTGGGAATAATTAGGTTTCGCCCCTGACAACCAAGACTATATAAGTATTTAATCTAAAATATTTATGTTATTCTCAATAATGAGAGTATTAATTAAATTAATCGTAAGTTATCTGTCTATTGTCAATCTTGCTAATCGCAAATTAGTAGATTTAATAGAAGTAGCAACACAAGAGCTGATTTCTGACCAATAGTCAGAACACAAAGACCTATAATAGTTTGCCCCATAAGTCCGTCGTGTCTTGACGAGCATCATCTGGATCGCGGCTGGCACTACATGTGGCAAACTTGCGCCTTTGTCCTCAAGGATTCAGCTCGGCATATCGCCTTGAGTTTTGTCTTGGAGGAAGCAGGGTTGCATCGCTTTGACGGCGGCGTGATCTCTAGCTGAAATATACAGTATCTGACCGTATCGTCTAGCTCAAGATATAGACGGATACCCAGCATATCTCAATTGGAGCAAAGCATCTCTAGGTACAAAGCAAAATGCCTCTCAATTAGATTTTTCAAATATTACGTTACTGCTTATTGCCTCAAGTAACTTAGGTAACTGAAGGTAAGCAGTTGGATAGTAGGTGTGAGGATTTAGAAAATCAAAGTATTAGGTGTTGAGATCACGGCGGGAATGACATCGAAGTAACACTATCGATGTTTCATCTTTAATCAGCAGACGTTCCCCCTACCGATCAAGACAAATTTGGCTTGCCTAATTAATTCAGTTTACTGCCCCTGATAGTTCTCCTTTTCCAAGGGCTAGTTATTTTTGTCCCCTCAACAGCTTTTAGGCTGTAGGTGCAGAAAATTTCCTCAAGTTATCAGACAACAAGTTAATTTTAGTCAGTCTACATTACCGATGAACCTGCTCAATTTGCCCGTTTTCATTGTACTTTTAGCGATTACCTATCTCACAATTATCTACGGTCTACTCAAGATTATCGAAGCCCAAACAGAACATACCACTGTGAATACAGATAGCAGCACTGTGGATTCAAAACAGCGGGTTGAAATACCTTGAGCAAGTCTAACCATTAAACAAGAGATTGAGTATCTTACGGTTGCGGATAAAGGCTCACTGCCTCAGAAACTAGTTTGGTCACTTCAATCTTTTGTACTGGGGGATAGTAGCCTAGCCACTGCTGAGAAAGAGCGGCAAACTGCGGGGCAGAACCCGTAACATAGAAGCGAGTGGGCAGAGCAAAATGATCGTTTCTCAAACCCAGTAAGGAAAGTTCTTTATCTGCTGCCGCAACGATATGCTCTGCTGGGTCTACAACTTTAACTGAGGCTGGTAACAAGGCACTAATAGTCTGCTCCAAATGACGATAGTGAGTACAGCCATAGACCAAAGTATCAATCTGCTGCGCTATTAAAGGAGCTAAATACTCTTGAGCGACTCTTCTGGTTTGTTGAGTATACAGTTGATTTTGTTCAATTAGGCTCACAAATTGGGGGCAGGCTTTTTCCCATACTTGAGCTTGAGGATTAATTTCCTGAATTGCCTGACGGTAAGCATGACTTTTGGCAGTTGCGGCAGTAGAAATAACGCCAATGCGTTTTCCTTGTTCTACAGCCGCCTTTGCCCCCGACAAAACAACCCCCAGAATGGGCAGGTCGTATTCTTGCTGTACGGCTTCTAAGGCTAAGGCAGAGCTAGTGTTACAAGCCATAATGATCATTTTTACATCCTGAGCGCACATCCAGTCGAGGATTTCCCTCACGTAGCGGAGGATTGACTCTGGCGACTTTGTACCGTAGGGTAAACGAGCTGAATCAGCCACATAAAGCAAAGATTCTGTAGGCATTTGACGGTACATTTCTCTCAATACCGTTAAGCCTCCCACTCCGCTGTCAAACAAGCCAATACGCTGATGTAAATTTCTCATCGTTAAATCTGAATTTAAGCTAAATATTAAAAATGATTTGAGCTACTGTCTAATAGTTCAACCGTAACGTTGCAATCGACGGCTGTAGTATAAATACCTATAGATTATTCTGTTTAATATACTCTATAATCCCTCTGGCAATTTCTTCTGCCATGCGACGGCGATGATCAGGGTCTTTGAGACGAGAAGAATCTATTGCCCCAGTGAGGAAGCCGACTTCGACCAATACTGCCGGCATGGTGGAATGTCTTAAGACATAAAATCGGGCGCGCCTAATACCGCGATTATCAATTTCTACTCCATTTAAAATACTCCAGTGAATGATTTCTGCCAGGCGGCGACCACTTTTGTAGTAGTAAGTCTCTAAGCCATTGACATCAGGGCGACTCAGATTGATGGCGTTAGCGTGAATACTAACAAATAAATCTGCGTTAATCTTGTTTGCCAGATCGGTTCTACCCTGAAGACTGATAAAATTATCAGTGTCCCTGGTCATAACCACGTCAATTTCTTGTTTTCTTAAGATTTCCGCCACATCGAGAGAAATTGGCAGCACTACATCCTTTTCTCGAAATCCACCAATACCAATGGTGCCAGGATCTTTGCCTCCATGACCAGGATCAATAATCACTCGGGGGCGATCATCTGACAGAGCAGGAAGGGGATCAAAAGGACGTTCCTTGGGAACTTTGCCAAATCCTGGTGGTAAGAGGGGAGCGTCGCTTTGGGGGAGTGGGTCAACTCCTACCTCAATTGGTAGAGCAATCTGATCTTTGTTCGCATCTAGCTTCCCCAAACGGTATCTTAAGCGGGTCGTGATTTCTAGGACAACCCGAGCCGCTTCCTGGCGTACCTTTAGTTCTGAAATAGGGCTACCTGCCTTTAGCTCAGGACCTTTAAAATCTCTGGCTAGTTTGGCATTATCCACTGTAATCTGATAGATACCGTTGCTTTTACGGGATGCTACGGCTGATAGCTTACTATCGCCATGGATAATCAATTCTAATTCTGTATTGTCCTCAACTAGCTCTATTTCCTCGATTGAGCTTAATTCAGTACTACTGGCTGCTTCAGTCTTGGTTGCTCCCAGTTGAACATCTGTAGCGGCAGGAGTGTTGGGTAAATTGCCTCTGGGGACTAATAACAGACCCTTGATGCGGCTAAAGGTCGCTAACCAGTCGGGGCTGGCTGCCGTCACCCGCAGACTCATTAACGCCTGTTCGTCTGCTGTCTGGGCAAAATCAATCGTCGCTACACCATACTGATTGACGGCGATGGACTGATTGACTAAATCTTCGGGGAGGGTAATACCATCGAGCCAAAAATCAATGCGATCGCCATCTCGTTGGGAATCAATTTTTATTTTGCGATTGCCATTAATATTGACAAAAAAGCCATTTCTCGTCGCTCTGACGTGGGGTGAACTGCTCAGGCTAGCAGTGCCGTTCTCTACACCTTCTATGCCTGGCAAAGTTCTGGGTAGGTCTACCTGGGGCAGGTCTAAGGTTTCCACATCCATCTTACTAGAGTCAACGCGGGAGACTCTTGGTGGAGGTAGTTCTACCTGCCAATGACGGGAAGAGACATCATCAAACTCAATTTCATCGGCATCAAAAGTATAGCCAGGAGCTAATTCGACTACAATCCGAGAAGTTCCTGATTTTGGCTGCCCAATCCGAAATCCTCTAATCGGACCTTGATAGGTTCTCTTGATCGTTTCTCGACCCAAAGTCGTCCCTGGCAAATCAATGACTAGTCGAGTGGGATTACTGAGAAGTTCCGCTTGTGGCTGGACACCGGCATCGGTCTTAAACTCTAAGTTATTAGCTTCTGGTTCAAACTCCCAAGAGATAATTTTTCCTGCTCTAGCAGGGGAACAAAATAGAAAAACACCGATAAAACCAGACAGTAGCCAGGAAAATCTCACAATTATTGCTCCTCACACACATTAGGTAACTGATTTCCAGATATGGTTAGCCAGGGTCTTGGGCGATCGCTAAACAGATAGAGATCGCCTCGTATTATTTGATAAAACTGCCTCAGCCAGAATGATGCAGCCCCTAAAATATCCTCAGTCAATCCCATTTGAACTCTATAGTACCCATTCTTGAAGTTTGTTCGATCAAGACGTGAGAAGAAGCAATTTGGTTTCATTAATTACTTGAGGCTAATGGCACAAGAAGTTACAGATATTTGTCCGCTGAACTTCGCCTAATTATGTTGTCATTCCTGAACTTTGTCCACTGTTTCGGGCAGGTCGTCTTCTTGGAACACTAATCGTAATAGTGGTGGCGCGACAAAAGTAGTCGTAATCACCATGACGATAATGGCAGCTTCGGTGGCTTCAGATAATGCGCCACTGGCTGAACCAACTCCAGCAAAGACTAAACCGACCTCACCTCTAGGAATCATACCCACGCCGATCGCTAGTTTATTGATCTCAGGATTACCAAAAACAGTAAATCCCGTGATAACTTTACCCAGGATAGCAACCAAAATTAAAAATGCGGCAATGATCAGTCCCTCTCGATTGCTAGGGACGCTGGGATTAAGTACGCTCAGGTCTGTTTTGGCTCCCACACAGACAAAAAAGATGGGAACAAAAAAGTCAGCAACGGGAATAATTTGTTCTTCTAGTTCTTTGCGCTTGTCTGTTTCGGCAAGAATTAATCCTGCGGCAAATGCTCCCAAGATTCCCTCTAGGTTAATTACAGTGGCAATATAGGACAAGATAAAGGCAAAAACTAAACCTGTTAACAGTACTTGACCACGAGTCTTCATTTCGTTGACTAACCCGACGATAAAGGGGCTAACCAAGCGACCTAGTAAAATTGAACCGATTAAAAATACTGCTGCACTGATAACTAAGTAGATAATGTTACTGATCTGAATTTCCCCAGTTTTGACTAGGCTAGCTACTACTGCCAAAACGACAATGCCCAAAATATCATCTAGTACAGCAGCACCGATGATTATCTGACCTTCTTCTGAACTTAGCTGCCCCAATTCTGCCAGTACCTTGGCGGTAATGCCGATACTGGTAGCGGTCAATGCTGCCCCAGCAAATACAGCTGGGATAACGGGAGTATTAAAGATATAAATCAGACCTAGGGTTCCCGCGACAAAAGGTGCTACTACCCCCACCACTGCTACTACTGCCGCAATCGGACCGACGCGAATCAATTCCTTGAGATCGGACTCTAAACCAATTTCAAATAGCAGAATAATTACCCCCAATTCTGACAGCAGGCTAATCACCTCACTTTGGGAAGTAAAAACAGACTGGGCGGCTTCGGTAGGTAATCCTGCCGTACTTTGCAGCATATTGATAATCAATGAGTCTTCGACGGCACTGCTTTCAGGAAAAACGAGTAGATGAAAAGCGGAAATTCCCACCAGTACTCCACCAACTAACTCGCCTAACACTGGCGGTAAATTGATGCGGGAACAAACTTCACCCCCCAACTTACTGGCAAAGTAGATGATAACTAAGCTTAGTAAGACTCCTGCCAGGACTAAAGTTCCTTCATCCGCGTCAGATTCGGCAGCCGCTTCTGTGGCAGCCAGCAAAAATGAATTACTCAGCCATCCAGTCAGTATATAAAAGTTGTCGATCATATTCTTGACTAAAAAATTTTCTCTAATTTATTAGCTTATCGTTATCCCTCCCATTCTGATGTTTATCGCGAGAATTAGGGCAAATATAGATGAATATCAATCTTGAGCGAGATGTGAAGTAATGCATTTAATATGTCGCATTACGTGGATTTGTTAGGACAAGCTAAATTACTAGTACCGCTGCGCGGAAGTCAGAAGTCAGAAGCATCTAACCGTAAAGCTTTGATCGTTTACTAATGGTGACTGTATTTACGCCCTAATCTACTAGTTCGTAAGTAATGAGTAATGAGTCCTGACATAAGTTTGTATTGCTATAGTTGAAGAACTTGGTAAAAATCTCCCCAAGATTAGCGATTCAGCTAGAAAA
>JBCCNG010000145.1:0-8675 GCA_039025955.1 Cyanobacteria bacterium P01_C01_bin.72
CGGCATTACAGGCAGAGTCAAAAGTAGCTGCTCAGGTTGCTATCTAAACTCAGCTAGAGAATTAGAATCTAAGTTAGGTCAATTAACTAGAATAAATATATAACCAAGGTTAGTTGATTAGCCTGATATTAGGTGGTAAATTGTGCTAGAAATAAAGCAATATTAAGTTTTTTTTAACTATTAAGCTGTTGAAATTACGGCTCAAATTGTGACGATAACTAGCACTTTTTAATACTCAATGATCAGGCTAACTGAAATTCTATTAGATCCCAAACTTGCCCCAACAGCAGTTAGAGTCTCTTTAATCGTTGGGTCTATTCTATTCACAATCAATCATGGAACGGCATTAGCGAAAGGAGAAATGACTAAGACTCGCTGGCTATCGGGAATAATAACCTATTTAGTACCTTATAGTGTCAGTATTCACGGTCAACATACTAGCCGTCGTCGTTCAATCAAGAATTGATTAAGAATTAATATTCCTCCTGCAATCCAATCAGATTCCAGATATGGTCTTTACCTTTAAATCAGCTCAAGCCATTGATTTTAGTCAAATTCGTCCTGAGATCCGCAACTTACAGGATCAGCTAGTAGAGTGGCGGCGCAGCATCCACCAAAAACCAGAACTTGGTTTTGAGGAACTAATTACCTCAGAATTAATCCTGCGTCAGCTGCGACAGTGGGATATTCCCTGTCAAGGAGGAATTGCCAAAACAGGTGTTGTTGCCACGATTGATAGCGGCTCACCTGGTCGGGTAATGGCTATTCGCGCCGATATGGATGCTCTGCCGGTGCAGGAGGAAAATGAAGTCCCCTATCGATCGCAACATGATGGCAAGATGCACGCCTGCGGTCATGATGGACATACGGCGATCGCTTTAGGTACAGCCTACTATCTTCAGCAGCATCGTCATGAATGGCAGGGTACGGTTAAGATCATCTTCCAGCCAGCGGAAGAAGGGCCAGGAGGTGCCAAGCCGATGGTCGAAGCGGGAGTGTTAAAAAATCCTGACGTAGAGGCAATTATTGGTCTGCATCTGTGGAATAATCTACCTTTGGGAACGGTGGGGGTACGCTCAGGAGCTTTAATGGCGGCGGTGGAGTGTTTTCGAGCCACGGTCATGGGAAAGGGTGGTCATGGGGCAATGCCCGACCAAACGGTAGACTCGATTGTAGTTGCCAGCCAAATTGTTAATGCTCTCCAAACAATTGTCTCGCGGAACGTTAAGCCTTTAGATGCAGCAGTGGTGACAGTGGGGGAATTTCATGGAGGAACAGCACTCAACGTTATTGCCGATACTGCCGAACTTAGCGGTACAGTGCGTTATTTTAATCCTGAACTAGAAAGTTTAATTGGCGATCGCCTGGAGGCAATTTTTGCGGGAATCTGTCAGATGCACGGTGCAGACTATAAACTTGATCACTGGCAGCTTTATCCCCCGACAATCAATGATAAAGCGATCGCCGAGTTAGTGCGTTCCGTGGCTTTGGAAGTGGTGGAAACTCCTGTCGGAGTAGTGCCAGAGTGCCAAACCATGGGGGGAGAGGACATGTCCTTCTTTTTAAATGAAGTACCAGGATGTTACTTCTTTTTGGGTTCGGCGAATCCTGCTAAACAGCTAGCTTATCCCCACCATCATCCCCGCTTTGACTTTGATGAAACGGCATTGGGTATGGGAGTGGAGATGTTTGTCCGCTGTGTTGAGAAGTTTTTGGGTCGCGTTAAGTAGTTGATACGTGACCAGTTAAGATAGTTTCCCAACAGGATTTATTCAATCTCGAAATTAAACGGTAAACGGGCATATACACCGCTGGGATCATTAAAGGCACTTAGCATTGCTAATTCTTGCTGTAGCTTGAGGAATTCGGCAGTAACAGGGTTGATTGCAGCTTGGGATTCTAGAGTCTTGACATCAAATAAGTTTTGGATAACTTGGGTTTCAAAGCGATTTTGTTGCGGATATTCCTCTAGCTGCCAACTATCCCCCAGTTCAGCTTTTTCAGCCGCATAGGCGATCGCACTTTCTAGTCCTCCCAGGCGATCGACTAAACCAATATTAACAGCTTCTTTTCCCGACCAGATACGACCTTGGGCAATTTCTTTGACTTTCTCTACTGGCAAGTTACGATAGCGGGATACTTTTCTCAGAAATAGTCGATAGGTTTTATCAACTGACTTTTGATAGATAGCTAATTCGGCTTCGGTTTTGGGGCGGACGTTGCTGTCAATATCGGCAAATTCTCCTGTCTTGACAACATCCCAGGTAACACCATTTTCGTTGGCAATTTCTTGGATGTTAGATAATAGCCCAAAGACTCCAATCGAGCCAGTAACGGTATTCTCTTCGGCAAAGATCTGGTCTGCACCAGCGGCAATCCAGTAGCCTCCAGAAGCTGCAAAATTACCCATAGAAACAATCACGGTTTTTTTCTTTTTCGTCAGCAAGATTTCTCGAAGAATAACTTCTGAAGCGGTAGCGCTACCCCCAGGACTATTGACCCGTAAGACAACGGCTTTGACACTTTCATCTTCCCGTAGTTCGCGAAACTCTTCGGCAAAGCGATCGCTACCGATGGTTTCAATACTGCCTCTACCACCGACAATTGCCCCTTCTGCATAGACTACAGCGATTTTATTTGCCGCACCAGCAGCAATTTCTGTCTGAGGAATCAGGCGATCGGCATAATTGCTCAAGCTAACCTGCCTAAAGCTTTCTACCTCTTCCGTTTCTTCGGTTAATTTCCTCAATTTGGTGACAACATTATCGTAGTAGCCAACCTGATCGATCAACCCAGTTTTAGCAGCTTCTTGTGGTTCAAGGTATCCCTTAGCATCTGCCAGCTTTTGTAGTTTGCCTGCATCTAGCTTGCGGCTATCGGCAACAGTATTGAGAAACTTACCCCAGAGATCGCTAATCAGCGCCTTGGTTTGTTTACGGTTAGCTTCGCTGAGATCATTACGGATATAAGGCTCTACGGCTGACTTATAGTCTCCCACTCGAATTACCTGCACCCCTACGCCGTATTTCTCTAATGCTCCTTTAAAAAACATTTGCTTAGAACTTAAGCCGTTGAATTCCATCATACCCATGGGATTCATAACTACCTCATCCGCCAAAGAAGACAGATAATATTCTCGCTCACTCAAGGTTACGTCATAGGCGATAATTTTTTTGCCCGCCGCCTTAAACTTCTCTAAAGCTGTTCTCACCTCTTCCATGGTGGCGTAACCACTAGAACCACCGCTTCTTCTGCCGTCAAGAAACATTGCCACAATGCGATCATCATTCGTAGCCTCCTCAATGGACTGCAAGATGCGACGCAGAGTGATAATTTCCTGTTTTTTGCCCGAGAATGCTTGAGCTAGATTAGCAGGCGGTCTAGAGTCTCTGATTTGCGTAGAAAGATCAAAAACCAAAACTGATTTGTCTTGAATTCCCTGAACCTCTTCGTTATCGGCAACTGCACTAACCAAAAGTAAAAATAACCCGCCGACACCCAAACCGAGAAAGAGACACAGACCGATCACACTACCAAGAGTACTAGCAAAAGTCTGTTTTAAAAATTGACGCATTGTGGTGATTTGTTGTGAGTGAGTGGTGTGAGATACAATTTAGAAGGATTCAGCTTAGCTTGTTTTTATAGTTCCCCTAAACTTCCTCTCCAGTATCATTATCATTGCTACTTAAAGCTTTAATCTGAGTTCTTAAGCAACTTTTGATTTTCTAGACTGCTGATTAAATTCGTGTCATTAAAAATTCATTGCTTCGTCACACGAAAGCCATAGACGACCTGTATGTTTAATACTGTCAGCTCTACATATGATTTCACTCATAAGCTCCTTCAGGCTTTTAGGGCTGACTTTACTAATTTCTCGTTGCATTCTCTGCATCTATATTCTACGAGATCTACCTGAGTCTTCGCTGTAAATTTACTGCGCGTTTATCATTTATGGTTTATCTGCCAGCAGACTTGCAACCAAAATGCTTAATGTCTAATGTTCAATGTCTAATGTTCTCTACCCAATCAAGCAAGATCAAGGTTTAATAAGATAGAAAATATTTTCACGCCATAGACTTATTATTATGTCCGCAGGGTCGTTCAAACAAGATGGTTTAGGCTGGCGCATCAGTTTAATTAGGCAAAGGTTGGGTGAATGGATCGAATACAGGCTATCCAAGTTAGATCTACCAGATTGGGAAGGAGAATCTTGGGAGTTAAGCTGGCTATGGCAAGTAATTAAGTTTTTCCTCTGGTCTATTTTGGCAATTCTGTTGATTTTGCTGCTCTGGCAACTTTGGTTGTTGATACGTCCCTATTGGAAACGCTGGCAAAGACCAAGCGATCGCCATTCTCCTTTTATTCCTCAACCCCAAACCCCTCAGCTATCGGTGGCAGAATGGCTAGAGCGATCGCAATCAGCGCGAATTGAAGGTAACTATCGTCAGGCAATTTTTTGTCTCTACCAGGCAATGTTAAGGCTGCTGGATGAAAGAGGAATAGTCCCCTCTCAGCCTAGTTTTACCGACGAAGAATATCGGAGATCGCTATTAAAAATTCAGATATCCCCCCTAACTCCCTACGAATTATTATTATCGATTCATCAAAGACTTTGTTTTAGCTCGGCAGAAGCAGACCGAGCCATGTTTGAAGAGTGCCAGCAGGCATTTGAACAAATAGCAAATTAGGTTAACTTTAGGCAGAAGACAGGAACGAGACATAACCTTAGTAAACTGAGAAACGCCATAAGTACTTTACTTATTACTCATTACTCCCTACTACCTACTTATTACTTCCCAAACCATGCCTAACTTTCGTCAACGCAAGTGGTTATTGATCGGTGTTGCGATCGCCATCATAGTTATACTTACTTTAATTGCAGCCCCTAATAGTGGTGGTAAAAAGAATGAGAGTGGTTCAACCTATGGCAGAAGTCCTGATGGTTATGGGGCTTGGTACGAATATATGACCCAGAAAGAGCTACCAATTAAGCGTTGGCGCAAACCTTTCTCTCAGCTAATCGAAGATGATGTAGAAGATGTTACCTATGTTCAAATTCTCAGTAAGCAAGCTTTTCTCTCAGGTTTAGGGGAAATCTCATCTTCCGAAGAAAATTGGATTCGTCAAGGAAATACCCTGGTCATTATTGGTAAGTATCAACCTGCTACTGCTGCGACTTTTGAGAGTTTGATCCCCTACCGCAAACAGACTTTATCTCGTAATCAGATCGCGATCAAAACTACCCGTCGTTATCAAAAATCAGCATCAAAGGAACAAAAGACTACAGAAATACTCAAAGATCGCTATGGTGCGGTTGTTTGGTCAGAAAAAATTGGCAAGGGTGAGATAATCTACTGTACAACTCCCTATTTAGCTGCCAATGCCTACCAGGAAAATCTGGATAACTATCAGTTTTTGGCAGATTTAGTTAGCGATCGCCAGGCTATTTGGATTGATGAATATATTCACGGCTACAAAGACAAAGAAATAATTGCTCAAGAGCAACAGGAGGGTATTCTCAGCTATCTGGCGAAAACGCCCTGGTTTTTCCTCTTCATTCAGACAGCACTAATTGCCATTATTGCCGCTATTACCTCCTTTCGTCGTTTTGGTTTACCAATTCAGCCACGAAGGGCGATCGCCGATAATAGTACTGCCTATATTGGGGCTTTAGCAGGGGTTTTAGAAAAAGCGAACAGTACGGATTTTGTCGTTGAGGCGATTGCTAAAGATGAACAGCGTAAGCTACAAAAGTCTCTGGGTTTAGGTAAATCTCTGGTTGATCAAGCAACCCTACTTACAGCCTGTCAGCAACAAAAAAATAACTTGGTAGAAGATTTGAGCCAATTGCTACGAGTCAGTAATACTAGACAAAAAATTAATGACGCTCAACTAATTACCTGGATTGAAAAATGGCAAAAAATTAATCGAGATAATTGATCGGTTTTGTAATCTATGTATGAGTATTGAGCGATGACTTCATATAAGCTAAATCTTATAGTATCTCAGGAGCTATTAGAGCGGTTTTCCGTTGAATAGATTACATCATAGATGAACTAGCTTTTCATTTTTAGCTGGTTTTAAATTTAATTATCGTGGTCTACTCAGATGAAAAACGCGGTAGAATAAAACATTTAAGCCAAACGCAACCATCGTCTAAAAATCAGGGTAAACAAGAAATTTGCTAGGCAACATGAATATTACTATTGTGAAAAAAATTAGAGCGGATGGCAGTCTGTGCCGAAAATCTGCTGAAGTGTCTGATAAAATAGAGAGCTTGAATTTTAGCGATCGCATTGATCAAGTTGTCTTTGCCGATGATCGAGACTATTTTAGTCCCGGACTAGAGTTAGCAAGAAGGCACGGAGTTGAGGCTGCGCCCTTTTTTATTGTTGAGCAAGAAGATCGAACCCGAGTATATACTAAATATTCTCGCTTCTTCAAAGAAATTTTTGGTTATCAAACATCCGAAAGCGAAGAAATTAACGAAATCATGGCACAAAATCCAGATTTAGATTTTATCTAATGTTAACGCTCCCCATCGTCAACGAGGGGAGATTCCTTGTTTATAGATCAAACATACTCAGAAAAGCTTGCGCCAATTAAAATAAAAAATTATGTGTGAAGGTGGTGGAACAGTTTCAGCCCTGCCCCATCACCATGCTAGACCATGCAGCCTATTTAGGTCGGGAATTTGTCAGAGCTGAGTATGCTTTAATCAACGGCACTGAATATATCCAAGACTAGCTGCAATCAACCACCAAAGCCAACGTACCAGTAATAAGTGACCATAGGTACAACTGTAGCCACGATTAAAAAGCCGATTACCCAAACAGTAGCACTTCCTTGATCAGTATCTTCTGCTTTAGTAAACGTACCTTCAATTTGGATCTCATCTTCAATCACTGGAGGACCGGGATCTTCCTCTCCAGCTAAAACTGCGATTAAGCGATCACCTGCTTCAATGAAGGCTTGGTTATATTTATTACCTTTACGAATGTTGTAGCCGACGGTATCTTCGACAATACTGGTGGCAACTTCTGCTCCAATTAACTCTTGAGCAGCATCACCTGAGCGAATTGCCACGTTGTTGGTTAAGGTATCTAATACTAATAGAGTCTGGTTCGCTTGGGCTGCTGCGTCGGGATACCAGTCGGCAAATATTTCAGCGGCTAGACTCTCTACCGTTTCACCATAGTCGAGACGACGCACGGCTACCATTCTAATTTCCTGACCTGTTTCGTTAGCAAACTCTTTGAATGTTTTGGTTAGCTTACTCTGATTAGCATTGCTAATGGCATCGGCAGTATCCACAACCCAAACTTGATCAGCATCAAAATTAGGTAGATCAAATAATCCTGTGGCGATCGCTGGTGACGCAAGGCAGAATACTATTACTACAGCTAATAAATTAGATAAAGCTGATTTGATTAGATTTTTTTTCCGTAAACCTGCCCATGTTAGAGACAAAAAATTTCTCATCGTTGTTCTCAAATAACTACTTACTTTAAAGAGATATAATTAGCTCTCAACAAAATAACTGCTGAATGCTCTCATAAAATAATAATAAAGCCCAGAGTTCCCCCTAGGCTCAAATACACTTAGTTAGTCAGATAAAAACTGTCCCTATCTCAAATTAGGCATTTTTCATGGGAACTGTTTAAGCATCGATTAAAGACCAATTAATCCTTTGATCCCGCCCAAATAAACTGTCGAGAGCAAGAAATAAGCGAAGAAAGCTCCTCCGCCTCCACCAAGAAAGAAACCTGTTGCAAATTCACTCCAACCTTCCTTGGTCGCAAAACTGGGGGACACTGTACCTGTAGTTACAGTTTCAGTTGGCTTCCCACCCATGGAACTAGAATATAGAGACAAACAGAGAGTCAGGATAATTACTAAACCAAAAGACGATAATAAAGCGGCAATATCGGCATGTTCAGTATTTCTCAATGGTCCTAAAACCAAAAATGGGCCATAAAGCAAGTAGCCGTGTGCCATGCCCACTTCTAGTCCGCGACGTAAAGGCGCCAAACCATCGCGATAGGCAGGGAGATTACGGATTAAAGCTAGGCTGAAGCCAGAAGAGTTGAGCGGCGTTGCCAAATTGCCAATCTGAGGATCTCCAGGGGGCTGGATTGCATCGTATTCATTCATAAAATTTGAGTTCTCCTTAAATTTAATAGATTCATCAAATGATTGAATCTATTAAATAGCATTACTCTAACTTGGTTTAAGTTCGCTTTTTGTTAAGAATCTTTATAAATAAACCTAATCAGGTTGGGGTTCGCAGTAATATCCATGTTGTTAACGTTCGATTCAAAAAATAGGAAAATAAATTATGATTGGCGATTACGCAGCTTCCTGGCTACCTGTAGCTATGGTTCCCTTAGTAGGCATAGTCGGAGCAGCAGTTTCAATGGCGCTGCTGTTTATTTACATCGAAGGCGAAGCTGAAGCTTAATTGATTTTAGTACTTATAGATCATCAAATAATCTCTGACTTACCTCTGTAAATCTTTTACGACTCTACTTTTTAGTAGAGTTTTTTTTGGATATCTTCTTTGAACTACAATAAAAAAAATTAGAAGCTGTGAGCTAGAGAGGGCAATAGATGTAGCGCTACAGTTCCCTAGACATTTAAAGCGCTTGCTTTACAATCTCGACAGTGATTATCCC
>JBCCNG010000146.1:0-8616 GCA_039025955.1 Cyanobacteria bacterium P01_C01_bin.72
GCGTCAGTTAAACTATTGCGATATTCTTCATCTTTCCATGCGCGAACGATATCTAGATTAGACATAATTTTTCTCCTTAATTTGAGTAATTTTTGTTAGTTTGATTTACCTTTTGGTAAACTTGAAATGCTTGGAATGTGAATTAACGAATTAGCAGAGATTTAAAAGAGTACAAGTAACTCCTCCAGTAACCTGCTTTAAGGCTTTACGCAATCGACCCCGACCAATTGCCCCAGCAGAAATGGATTCGGCAGCATCATCAGAAAGTTCGATAATTCCTGCAGGGTTTTGAGGTAGTTGAGAACGTTGCGCGTCAGTTAAACTATTGCGATATTCTTCATCTTTCCATGCGCGAACGATATCTAGATTAGACATAATTTTTCTCCTTAATTTGAGTAATTTTTGTTAGTTTGATTTACCTTTTGGTAAGAAGACATTCAGTCTGAGGAAAGTACCTGGTTGAATGTCCGTTGTATACTTATCGGTCGAAATAGAAACCTCTCTGCAACTTGTTACAATCGTTAACAATTATTTTTTGGGGTATTTAAAAACCCAGTCAATGACTGGGTTTCGGGAATTAATTACTTTTATGATTTTGCCTGACAATTACTTTTTGCTTTGAATAAATTGATAAATTTGTAGAGTTCCAGCAGAAAAAAAGATCGCAACCATGCCAGGAATCCAGGGCAACCAACCCCCTGGAATTAAAACAAGCCAGCAAACTCCAGAAATAATTATTAGACTGCTACTGATACCAAGAAAGCGATCGCAATTTTTTCCTCCCAACCAAAAGACAAAACCTCCCACACAAGCACAGCCACCAATCCATAACCAGTCACCCCACACAGGAAGCCACCAGATAAGGGGGCGATCGCTTTCTACTGCACCGATCAATTGACTGACTACATGGGCGTGAAGATGTAAACCCCGAATTTCTCCTAAAGCAGTATCGTGTATATCAGGTACAGACTTTGCAGTTACGCCAATTAACACAATACGGTTTTTAATCCAGCTAGGATCGAAAGTTTCATCATTCTCTAAAATATCTCTAACAGTTACTTGTTGGGCTATTTGAGGAGTGCGCCGATAGGAAATAAGTAATTGATTGCCTCGATTATCTAATTTTTGATAGCCTCCACTACCACGAGTCAATCTGTTAATAATGCGATCGCCAAACTGCCAATTTTGCTCTGAAGTTGTTACGGGAATATTTTTACTTTGAAAATAGCGATAAACCAATTGCCACGCAAAAGAATAATCCGTCTTACATTTAGTTGTTTGAGTTATGGGATTTGGACTACGAGAAAGTAAATATCGCCGCACATTATCGTCTAAACTATGGGCTAATTGAGCATCATCAAAAATATCGGCAAAGCCTATTTGTTCTGGAGGGCTTGTGGGAGGTGGATTGATGCTATTGTCTAGATTATTGCCCAAACAAACAGCTACTACCTTAGGTTGATTCCAGTAGTTACTTACTGAAGCAAGATCTTTGGAGTTACTATCTAAAATAGGACTATCCCGAAAAATATCTACGCCAATAACCGCAGGTTGATGCTGTTGTAGCTTATTAATTAGCTTTGCCAAGATAGGATCGGGGAGAGGAAAGCCATACTTGCTACTACCAATATCTTTTTCATCAGCACCCACTAAAAGTATTCGGCGATCGCTTTGCTCTGGGGGAAGTTTCTGACTGAGATAATCAAAACCTTGCAATTCCCAACCCTGAAATATGCCTAAAGATCTCAATCCAATTACAACTAGAGTAGCGATCGCACTACTGGCTAAAACCCGCACAATTTTTGGTTTGGGGGTTTTAGTAACTTTAGAAGTTATTTTTTTTTGTTCGATTAATTCTTGCCAACTGGGAGTAATTTCCCCTGGATTTTGTACGATTACTGGTAACCAGGAAGCGCAAGGATATTTATCTTCTATTCCCTGTAACTTTAACCTTGCTTCTTTAGCTGCTAAATAAAAACTATCTCCTTGAGCATAAGCAGTGAGAAAATATTTGAGAAATTCTTGGGCTACCCGATCGGCTACGGGTTCTCGCATCACGATGATTTGCGGGATCTTTAGATCTGCTAGTTGGCGGGCTAATCCCAAGCCATCACAAGAATTAAAAATAGCTATTTTAAGATTTTTAGCGATCGCTTTTTCTAGAGCATACTTTAACTCTTTGGTACTCAAAGTATCGGTTTGATTGAGATAAATAGAACCCGTTTTTTTGTCGCGATCGCTGCTGCTATGTCCCGCAAAAAAAAGAATATCCCATCCTTCAGGATGCCATAATTGTTCGGTTATTTCTTGTCTGCTAGGCTCTACTAAAAAAGTCAGATCGCAATTAGGTAGCTGTTCCAATATTTGGCGATCGCGATTCGTATTAATACCCTGACTATTGCCAATCACAGCTAATACTCGAACTTGACTTCTAGAGTTAATGCGATCGCTTGGTAAAGTCTCAAAACTAGAACTACTAATGGCGATTTCTGCTTTGGTATAGGGTTCAAACCAACGAGCTAAATGCCAAGGCAAACATTGTAGTCGAGCATTTTCTGTTTGAATTAAAATTTTAATTTCATCGAGAGGATTTAATCTAGCTAAGAACTTTTCTTTGACAGCCCGAAAAGTATCTGCATCTAACCAATTATTAAATACCTCTAAGAGTTTTTCTGCCGTGCGATCGCACTCTTCAACGTGGGAATAATTAGAAATAAAAGCTTTTTTTACCTCTAAACGATTAGACAAACCCAAGCCTAAATAAGAACTTTGCCAAGATTGATAATGGTGGGGCAATTCTGGAGAAGGGGGAAGGTTGCCATTAATTTCTAGTTCGGCTGGAAAACCTTCTTTTCCTATTTGTAGGGTTACGGCAAAACCTACTTCAAAACTGCCTTCTCTAATTTTTAAAGAAGCAAGATAAATAGCCATAAATCATAACTAATTTAAAGCAACAATTTAAAGTTGAAACTGTTCTGAAAAATCTACTCCCCCCAAAGAAATGACTGCTTCAAACATTTCTCCTGGTTGTCCGCTAAATTGAAGTTGTACGTAATTATCGCGGCTTCTAGCTCTAGTTTCCATAAACACTTCTAGGGATGAGGAATCCAAAACTTTTAATTCTAGATTTTCTGGTAAATGAATTTCATTTATTTGAGGAAGCACTTGTAATGTCACCCCAATATTATTATCTGCTTCTGGTTCTAACTTGACTAACAAAATGACTTGGCGATCGCCTACTTGTACCCCCAAATCAATTAGTTTAACCTTAGTAATACTATCGTCTGGCTGTTCTGCATCGGCAGAATCTAGGGAGTCAATACTTCTAAAGCCATAAGCAGGGGTCAAGCGATCGGAATTTAAGAGATTATCTAAGCTTTGCCAGCCCGTTTCTATTACATCATTAAACCACTGTCCTAAATTAGTTAAAGCATTCTCCATGACTGATTCTGGAGATTCATGAAGGCGATCAATCAAAGCTTCTGGCGGTTCGAGATCGGCGATCGCTAATTCTTCTGTAGCGACTTGGGCGGTAAACCCTAAAATAGCGGCGGATTTAAAATCTTCTTCAATCCGAACTACTACATAGCCAATTCTTAAATCCCATACCTCCAGAGGAATCTGACAAGTCGTATCGGAACTTTTAATCGGACGACACTCCAATTTACCAATTTCCCTTAATTCGAGATCTGCCCCATTTCCACATACTTGCATGATCGGATTCAGACTATCACTATTAGCAAGATCTGTAGCAACATCCAACATATTTAAGTAGTTGTTCGTTACTAATACAGCGATTGTATTAAGGCGAATTTGTTCTGCTTTAGCTGGTGTTGGTTGACGAGAGGCAAATTGGCTTGCCATTTGCCAAATTTCTGTCGTAATAGGCAGGGAAATGGCAAAATCTTCTATTTCTGGATTGGGAGGGTTCATAATCATGACGGGTTATATATATCCTTGGGATTTACTATATTCTCGAAGCAGTGGCTTACATTTGCGCTGATAAAAACTACTCAGAGTCCCCGCTGCTACACCATATTCTGCCGCTAATTGCTTCCAGGAAGTTTCTGGGGGCAATCTTTTTAAAATCAATTGTTGCGCTGTAATATGAGGATGATTTTCTAAATAAATTTGGCTTAACTTTTTTTTAGCATCTACTAATACCCACTTTTCGATTTCTGCTAATAAGGGAGGAATATCTGGTTGAGCGGGAATACTATCAATCGGATCGATAAGTTTATTATCGTCTCCCATTCGGGGTGCAGCCCTCTGCTTTTTGTCCTGTTGTTCTCCAATAAAACCATCTTTGAGTCGCCACTTAAGATAATTATTCAACCAAGTTACAACGCTGGCTTTTTCTGGATTATAGGTGTTTCCCTCACAAATATTTTTACAAAAATAAACCCAAGTTTCTTGCAAAGCATCTTCATAATAAGCAGTACGTTCTTTCCATAAGCGATCGCCAGCCAAACGGATTACTTTAGTCAAATTTATTTGACGTTCTCTACTGCCTGGAGGATGTTTGCAGGCTTCTGTCACTAGTTGAGATAAAGACGGTGTCATGCTTTTTATCGATAGATAGCAATTACAGATGGAATAATAAAATTATCTTGGAAAAACCTCATTTATAGTCGTTCTAATTAATAGAATCGGCTATAAAATCATCATAAAATAGACAGGTACCGTCAGGTTAATCTTCAATATATATGAGAGTTTTACAGTACTGTTCTATTCAGTCACAGAACTATCAACAAAGGAAATAGAGCGATCTGATGATTGACCATCTTTGGTTTCAATGCCGTCACGAATACTTCCCACCAAATTAGCCACACCAGGATCTAACCGTACCGTAACCATACCTCCATCTTTAGTAATTTTTCCTGCATGAACCGCTGCTTGGCAAACCCTACTATGAAAAGCATAGGAGTCCGTTCCATATATAAGTCTAGGTCGGAAATTAGACGGTGCAGCAGGACAATTAAATGTAAATCTTTGACCGACTAAATCTCTGTTGGCAAATCCAGTAGCAGTAAATTTAGTATCCCATTTGATTCTAGGAATATAGGCGAGATGAACTTCTTTAGTTGTAGGAGAAATTGAACTATCGATAAATACCATACTGCGAGGAGTTCCAGGTAAATTAGAAGTTGTGACTCCATTACGAGTACTGCCCGTATAATTTGATTCTCCTGGGTTTAACTGAACTGTAATAGTTCCCCCCTCTGATGTAATTTTTCCTGCGTGTAGTGCAGCTACGCAAAGAGAATTGTTACTAGGATAAGAGTCTGTACCATATACACCTTCATAACTTTGATTGACCGAACTAGGCATACATTTAGCAGTTAGTCTTTGACCAATAAATTTATCACTATCGAACTGAAATGATTCAAGAGAATTATCCCATTCAATTTCAGGAATAGAAGCAGAGTTGCTTTCAGCAGTAGCGCGATCGATTGCAATATTGCTAAAACTGGCAAATAAACCCAGTAAACCGAAAGTAAAAGTTTTGCCTAATTGTTTATAGTTCATGATAATTTGCTATTTATTTCTTTTTACTTGTCAGGAATAAATATAAGACCTCTGCAATTTCGTTACATTACGTTACCATTGCCCTTGGCTCTGGATAGACTTTTGATAGTTCTTGCAAAATCGTGAATTATTTGAAAAACTGCTACCATACAATCGGTAGTGTATTTTGCCTTAACTATTATTAATAACTGATTGACGCAACATTAAGAGAAATCCATAGTTTAATTTTGAGGATTTAATGAATCCTTGCCTTTGTCATATGCCCTTTAAAAAAATAACTAATACTAATCGCACTACAAATAACTTTTGGGTCAAACTAAGCTATTCAGCTTTTTGCATTCTTTTAGTACCCGCAATATTATTTTTTACCTTACCTGGCAAAGCAGAAGAAACTCAAACAAAAGATAATTCCCTACCACAATCTCCAGATACGGGTACTCCTGAAGAAGATTTTTCTGCTGGAGGGACTAGAGAGAATCATCTTCTAGGCAATATATGTGGTGTAAACGGTCAAAAAATTGTCTACTTATTAGGAAATGAAAATAGGGAATATACTTTATCTGCCCATCCTACTTTTTGGTTTCATATTCCTCACGATATTGACCGAGAAGCCAAGATTGAATTTGCCCTCAAAGAACTAGAAACAGGCAAAGAAATATACAATCAAATTGTTCCTGCTAAAAGTAGATCGGCTATCAAAGGAATTGCTTTACCTAAAGATAAAATAAATGCTTTATCTTTTAATACCAACTATGTTTGGAGTTTGGCAGTTAGTTGTCCTCAAACAGAGCCAGAGACATTAATTACCTTGTCAGGATGGTTATCTCGTTTGCCAATAACGCCACAAGTTAAGAATCAGTTAACTGCTACTCCTACACCAGAGAAATATCAGGTTTACCTAAAGCACGAAGTTTTATATGATGCTTTGAGCGAACTTGCAAACTATCGTATTGTCGAACCAAATAATATCCAGATAGCAACTGCATGGAATCAACTTTTAACAGAATTGGGATGGCAAGATTTGATTCAACAAGATAATGCAAAACAACCCGAAATTTTAGACCCAAAAATATTAGTTAATAATCAAAAGAAGTAAAAGGTGGAGTTACTTATGGCATATTTATTGCCAATTACCAACCAAAACAAAAGCCGACCAATAGAAAGGATGGGAAAAACGATCGCTTTTAAGAACTGATATTTGTGCCTGTCTTAATGCTTCAGCTTTGGTTATATTTTCTTGGGATAACTGTTGATAAAAATTCGTCATCAAGGTGACAGTTGCTAGATCGCTAACCGACCATAAAGAGGCAATGGTACTTTTGGCTCCCGCACGCACGGCAATTCCAGCTAGTCCTAAAGTTGCCAGGCGATCGCCTGTGGCGGTTTCGCAAGCACTCAATACTAGTAAATCAATGGGATGTAATTGTTTGCTGTCTCCCCGTAATAAACGGTTTAATTCCTCAATATTAATGCGATTATCCCAAGTTAAGATAAATGTCTCTTCGACATTGGAGCTAAATTGACCGTGAGTAGCTAAATGCACTACGCGAAAAGGAGTTTGGCTAGCAGAGCGATTGAAGTTTAGTTCGGTAAAATTATTGTTGAGCAACACCCTTGAAGCAAATAGGGGGGAAATTTGTTCGATTTCTTGTTTGACCCCTGGGATGCTAGCAAACCCTTGACGAGGCTCGGAAAGTCCAGCCAGCAAAATATCTTGGGAATCAGTATTGGGAGTTTGTAGCTGAGTTAGCTGTAAACTAGGAGAAATTGCCACCTGATATTTTTCAATTAAATATTGTTTGCCATCGTGAAGAGTAGCAGGGGGAAGATTGCGTAAAATCCCATCAGGAACGAAGACAAGGGTTTTGATTTGGTTTTGTTTTAATTCAGCTTCTATGGGACGAATTAACCAATCATAGGCTTGTTGTAGTAATTTTAAATTCAGACGGCGGGGGGCTTTTAGTTGACTTTGAGCAGAAGAGATTATAATTTCTAACTCTGATGGGGGTAGATCGTAGGTGTAGTAAAGTAGTGGTCGATCGGCGATCGCCGCAATAACTTCTAGACGATCGTCTAAAATAATCGTATAGATAACCGCAGCTTGGGGATCTATTTTGTCTATTTGAGATGGTTGAGTATCCAGACAAGCATCGCGAAAGAAATTGTCTAATTCTGCTACTTGAAGAGATTCGATAACTGTTCTAGCTTGCTTTAGGCGGCTTGGATTTGCCCCAGGCTGTAGGAGTAAAGCAGTTAATTCTCGATATATTGGTTCGATTTTTTCTTGGAAGGAAAATTGAACATCGGAACTAATAGCGACAAGATCGCTTCTTAGGGATTGTAGATTATTGGTAGCTTGACTATATGCTGCAATTGCCCCATCTGTCTCACCTTGAGCTTTGAGTATTCTACCTAGTTGCCATTGCCATTGATAACTTAATTCTGGAGCATTAATACCCTGGGCGACAATTAATGCCCGTTCGGTTATTTGGAATGCTTCCTGCCATTTGTAATGGCGTTCGTAGAGATTGCCTAACACCCCTAACGCCTCGGCTTCATTTCTTTTGAGATCTAAATTACGGGCTTGTTTGATGGAACTAAGTAATAGTTGGGCAATCTGTCTGGGCTTAGTTTCTAATGCGATTAAATTACGAGCGAGACTTATTTGTCCTTGAATAGTCGTTTGTTGGGGAGGGAGTGTAGTTAATAATTGGCTAATCGCTTTTCCTGTAGCGATCGCTAACTGGCGATCTCCTTGTTCGATTAATACCTGCATTTGGGCAAGCTTGACTCTTAATTTGATGTTTTCGGTTAAGGGAAGATTGCTTGCTTGTTGATAGAAATTTAATGCTGCTTCAGGTTTGCCTTGAAATCGGGCATTATGCCCCAAACTAATTAGGGTTTCGACGATCGCTTGGTTATCTTCGATTTTTTGAGCAATATTCAAAGCCGATATTAGGTTAGTCTGGGCTGATTCATATTTACCGACTCGATCTAAAACATTGCCCAAACTAAGTAGTACCTTTGCTTTAATTATATTGTCGGGTTTATCTGCCAGTAGCTCGTTAATTGATGTTATGGTTTTAA
>JBCCNG010000147.1:0-8582 GCA_039025955.1 Cyanobacteria bacterium P01_C01_bin.72
ACACCCTCGCATTTAGTTAGCTTCTCTAGAATCGGAATTAAGCCAGCTAGATGAGTTGAGTGATTCCAGACTAACCGACCGTCAGAAGCCATAATAATATATCCTTTGTAATTGTCTCAACAGTTAAACAGCCAATAATCCGTAGGTAGGTATCAACTGTAAATGATGTCACTCTTCACATCAAGTGTCTAATTAAACCTCGTTCATATAGAAAACTGGAGTTTTGTAAACTGAGCAAATTGAGTACAGCTAATCAAGAAATAGATGATGCTTGATATCTACTACCTACGCGAACGCATACGCGTTCTGGTCGTCTTTGACGACACTGGCGCAACGCGCCGCACTACTTACGAACAGACATCTTTAAAACTCCTAGTTTCAAACTAGATGCGATTTAGGATGCAACTAAAATTGCCATGTTCAGCAAAAGAAAAAAAAGGTGAACAGCGTCAATTATTCACCCTTATTTACGGAACTTTTTTAGCTAACCAAAATTAGGCTGATGGCGAATTAGGTTCAAAAACTCTTCTCGTGTTTTCTGTTCATCCTGAAACACGCCAATCATAGCACTAGTAACTGTCCAAGAGCCTGGCTTCTGTACTCCACGCATAGACATACACATATGAGAGGCTTCCATAACTACCGCAACCCCCTGTGGATCTAAGATTTCCTGTACAGCTTCGGCAATTTGACGAGTTAGACGCTCCTGTACCTGAAGACGACGAGCATACATTTCGACAATCCGCGCTAATTTACTTAGTCCCACAACTTTCTGATTGGGAATATATGCCACATGCGCGCGACCCATAAAGGGCAACATGTGATGTTCACAAAGACTAAAAAAGTTGATGTCTCTAACTAACACCATCTCATTGTGTCCTTCATCAAAAATTGCCCCATTTAGCAGCTCATCTAGGGACTGGTTGTAGCCACTAGTTAAAAACTGCATGGCTTCGGCAACTCTTTTAGGAGTTTTGAGTAATCCTTCCCGATCTGGATCTTCACCAACTGATTCCAGCATAGTGTAAACTGCCGACATCATTTTTTCCTTAGCAGCTTCAGAAGTTGCTCTAATGCGGGCAGTTTCTCCATTGTGGGTGTTGCGATCTGGTCTGCTGGCAATTGACTCTAACAAACCAGAGTTGAGCGGGTTAGACCCATTATTCAGAGATTCAGAACGATTGGCATCGTTAGAAGAAACTATTGTCATAATGTATTAATTGTGAGTAAAACTCTTTTCTTGTGCTGTTAAATATGCGATCGCCATCTGGGATTAAAACTTCTATCGCGGCGATCATGGGGAAAATAAAGACTGTGACTCTCTGGCTCTAATAACTCTCAACCGAGGTAATTTCCTGTTCTTCTGCGCGCTGGATTATTTCTCGCGCTGGATTATTTAATCTATAAAGCCCCTCCACTGGGCATTACAGTCATCGACTCTACTACCGCTTGACTCGGCAGCAAAACGGCATGAAGTATAGATTGAGCAACGGCTTCTGGGGTCAGCATTGCCGAGCGATCTAAATCTGCCTGAACGGTATCAGTGTCCCAAATTGGGGTATTTACCGAGCCAGGAGAAATAGTAACGGTACGAATACCGTTTGCCCTTTCTTCGACTGCTAGCGCTCTGCCTAAAGCTACTAATCCAGCTTTGCTAACGCTATAAGCACCCCACTCAGGAAACGCATTAAATGCGGCGATCGAAGCAACATTAATAATTGTTCCTGAAGCGCGATCGCGCATCTGAGGTAAAATTCCCTGGACACACTGGAAAACGCTAGTTAAATTCAGCTCAAGTACTTTTTGCCAGTCCGCGAGAGTTGTCTTCTCTAGAGAATTGGTGTACCCCATTCCTGCATTGTTAACTAGAATATCAATAGCCCCAAAGGAACTGCATATAGCAGCAATTTGCTCGCTCACCTCTTCTAATAAGGCTAGGTCGATAGGGTAGGCTTGGGCCTTAACCTGAGTCTTTTGCTGGATCTCTGCTGCTAAAGTCTTCAGCTCGGCTTCAGAGCGGCTAACCAAGGCAACTTCAATCCCAGACTTGGCGAACGCTAGAGCTGTTGCCCGACCAATACCGCTGCTTGCCCCTGTTACTATCGCCCTGAGTTGATTTGAGGGTGGATTCATTGTGGTTTATAAGCTGATTTACCCAACTCAATAAATATAAAATTCAACATAGCAGACGGAATTGAGAAAACAGTTAAAGAAGATTCCTTTATCATGTTTCCCAAAAATTGCTGCATTGATCGCCAGTAGTTACGTGGCTGAGTTTAGTTGCTACTGAGGATGCTAAAGATAAAATACGGCAAGTGTTCTGGCGACCTGATTTACTGTCATCAGTCACTTTTGTTTTAAGACTCTATTGCTAGTAGAGTCACAGCAAACTAGTAACTTTTGTGGCAACGCTACATTAAAACCTATGTAACAAAATGTTGCCTTAGCATTATAGCATTCTCAAATCTAGATTCTGAAGCAGGAGATTGAGAACTCTAGTGACAGGTAAAAATCAGTTATTAGGAGGCAGCTGTGGCAAAGCGACCCATATTACGGAATTTTTCATAGCGTAATTCTTGCCGTTGCTGGGGAGATAGCTGAGACAATTCTTCGAGCTGTCGCCAAATTACTTCCTTTAGTTTAGCTGCTGCTTCGACAGGGTTAGCGTGAGCGCCACTACTTGGTTCAGGAATAATTTCATCGATTAAACCCAATTCTTGTAAATCCCAAGAGGTTATTTTTAGCGCAGCGGCGGCGCGATCGGATTTTTGAGCGTCTTTCCAGAGGATTGCCGCACAGGCTTCAGGACTAGCTACGGTGTAAACAGAGTGTTCTAACATCAACAGGCGATCGGCAACGCCAATGCCTAATGCACCACCAGAACCACCCTCGCCAATCACAGTGCAGATAATTGGCACTTCCAAGCCAAACATAGCTCGTAAATTATAGGCGATCGCTTCTCCTTGACCAAGTTTTTCTGCTTCCACCCCCGACCATGCTCCAGGAGTGTCAATAAAGGTCAAAATTGGCATGTTAAATTTATCAGCGTGCTGCATTAGCCGCAGTGCCTTACGATAGCCACCAGGGAAAGCCATGCCAAAATTACGGGCAACATTATCCTTGGTATCTCGACCTTTTTGATGCCCGACCACTACCACAGGACGACCATCAATTCTGGCTACTCCCCCGACTAAGGCTGGATCATCATAGCCACCGCGATCGCCATGTAGCTCAAGCCATTCATCGCTAATTGCCTGAATGTAGTCTAGGGTGCTAGGACGACGAGGATGACGAGCTAGCTGTAGTCTTTGAGCAGGAGTAAGAGTGCTGAATATTTCTTGACGCAACTCTCCCGCTCTTAGTTCAAGCTGAGATATTTCGGTGGAAACGTCCACCTGATTTTCTTCGGCGAGAGTTTTAATTTGTTCGATTCTTGACTCTAGCTCACTCAGAGGCTTTTCAAAATCTAACAAAAAGGTTTTACGCTTAGTCTTAGCCATAGCTTATGGGTAGTTTTTTTAGTTTGATCGGAATCCCCGCCTCTTATTATCTGCCATCAGGTGGCTTTTTCCCTAATTTCTGTGACTATGAATACTAAAAACCGCTAGTTAGCCAAGATAGCCAATGAGCTAGCTTAGAGCAGGGTAATTAGGATTGAGAGCGAATAAAACTGGTAAATTGACTTGTTAGCTCGGGATTGCGCCAACCTTTTTGAGTTTCTTCCCAAATGATCGATAACGCCTCCTCGGCGCTATAGGCTTGCTTGTGGGGGCGATCGCTCGTGAGGGCATCATAAATATCAATAATCTGAAATACCTGAGCTAGATAGGGAATTCTCACCCCTGCCAAACCATCAGGATAGCCTGTCCCATCCCAGCGTTCGTGGTGATGACGCATAATGGGCGATACGCCGCTGCGGTGACGTAATGGCTGACAGATTTCTTCTCCCACTAAAACATGCTGTCTAATTAACTCCCGTTCTTCACTGGTTAATGCTCCAGCTTTGAGCAGTACGGCATCAGGAATGGCGATCGTACCAATATCGTGGAGGTAAGCGGCAAAAGCCAGGTCATCAATTTCTCGCTTGCTTAAACCCAGATGATGACCAAAAGATTCAATTAAAGAGGCAACGCGAACGCTCCCTCCCTTCGTCACCGCCCGACTATCGATCGCTTTGGCGATGGTAAATAAGACCTGTTCGGTTTGATTTAAACCGTCATTAATTCGCTTTTGACTGATTAGTGACTTCACCCGGGTAGAGAGTTCGCTGCGATTGAGGGGCTTGACCAGAACGTCGCTTCCTCCTGCTTCCATCGCTTTGATTCTTTCTTCACGATTATTAGTCAGCGTGGTAAAAACAACAGGAATACGGTTCGTCAGGTAGTTTTCTTTAAGTTGACGACAGAGAACAAAACTGTCTGTCTGTCGCAAATTAGCATTGAGCAAGATTAAGTCTGGCTGTTGTTCGGCAAGATTATTGACCAAAGCTCCTGTTGGCTCTATTTCCACCACCTCATAACCATCGAGCAAGAGCAAATCAGTTACAGTCATTCGACTCAGAGGATTTTCATCGATGATGAGAATTTTGGCAGTATGCAAATCAGAATCTTTACTTGTTAAAGAACGGGTGTGAGCCGCAATGGGGAACTCGCCAACTTTTTTCATTATTTTCTTAATTCGGGAAAATCTTAAATTTTGTCTGGCTAACTAAATTTTGTACGTTCGCAGAATCTTGAATCTAGGGTTTGCATTTTAACGATTTAAAACCGCTTCTCATAGCCTAGCTCGAATCTCTAATTTAAACGATTAAACTAAAACAAAATTTGTTTCTGTTGCCGTCGATGAATATTATGAAGAAATTTTAAATGTTTGGTAACGGTCATAACACGGACTTCCATGCAGTATTTCGTCTCAAAAATATCCTTCAGATTCAATAATTAAGTAATTTTACTTTCTAACTGCTGTTACTAAGGTTACTGCATCCAACGTCTGCGCCACTGAGACGTTGGCTCTAAATTGCTATTGTGCTGTAATTGCTCTCGGCGACAGATAATTTGAGCTGGAAAATCTTGGAGAGTGCGATCGCGATAGGGGATTGCTGCACGAGTTTGTAAGTGTTCTTGTTCCATTAGGGAAAGTTCGGGTAGCTTTTTATACTCAAAAGCGGCAACTGTCCCTGGAGATTTGCGACCCGCGCCAGTGATTGAGCCGAGGTACAATCCTGCTTCTTGCAAAGCATGACGAGCTGCTGCTGAAGCCGAATAGGTTGAGAGTCTGCCCTGGGGAGCAAGACATGAGCTAACTAACTTGATAAATTCTACCGTCCAGAGTTGAGGACATTTGGGTGGAGAAAATGGGTCTAAAAAGATGGCTTCAGCTTGCCAACTTTGAGCAACAACTGCTTGAATTGTTTGTCTAGCATCTCCTAACAATAGCTGTGCTGTTAGAAAGTCGCGAGAAACTTTAGATTTATTTGATAATTCTCTCAATAGATCCGCAATCGCAGTCTGCCATGGTGCTAATAAGTTGTGCAAAATTGCCTGACGGGGAACATCAGGGCTTATTTCTAAAGCAATTAAATCTACCTGGCACTGAGGATTAATTGACCAAATTGCTTCTAAAGCAGCCGCACTGTTATAACCCAAGCCATAGCAAACATCCAGAATTTTGATCGATGATTGTCGCGCAGCTAATTCCCTAATTAAGCACGGTTGAATATATCTCACCTCTGCTTCTTGTTTAGCACCAAAGGATGAGTGAAACGTTTCTTGAAATTCTGCCGAGAAAAATGTGTATGAACCATCTGCTGTAAGCCGTGGAGTAAATTGACTATTATTCATCTTGTATTTGTGCGAAGGAGATTCTCACTCTTAGTCGCCAGCATAGTGGAGTATGGACTGACCAACTGCAAGAGAATAAGGCAGTCGTCTACAATAGCATTGAACTTTATAGTATTGAGTTTTAGTTGAGCCTAAATATATTTTAGTCCAGTAATCAGTCTAGGCTAGCGATCGCAATTACGGCGATCGCAGCTTTTAAAATATTAATTATGTAGTTGTATATTTGTATATTCTTTAGAGTTTTTTTTGTAATCTTAATTCATTAATCTGTAATTATTTATGGCTCGTAGAAACCGCAATAGTAACGGCAACGGTAATTACCGCAATGACAGAGAGCGTACAGACAGTTATCGGCAACCTAATAACTATCGTTCTAATCCGAACCCGCAGGAAAAGAAAAGCTCCCTTGATATCGCTAAAATAGCTATCTTGGCAAGTGTTTTTGTCGTCGGTATCGTCATCGGACTATCTCTCAATCTTGCTAACGGCTCTGCTGGTAATGGCTCGGTTGATTCTAGTCTGCAAATTGATCGCGCAGCACCGAACCCAGAAGTCTGCCAGCAGTTTGGCGCGAGTGCGATTGTAACTGATATGCGGGTATTTCTAACTCTCAATCCTTTTAGTGTTTACCTGACGCAACCGAGTATGCAGCCTGGATGTGTTTTGCGTCGTACTAATTGGTCAATCTTAGAACAGCAAAGCTTAGTTAGTTCCGAACAGGTCAAAGACTGTAAACGGCGGATGAATACTTTTGGCTTTATTGGACCGTTGGAAGGAAACCCGAAGATCGACTGTATCTATCAAAACAATGCTGCGGGTAATTTGTTCCTGAACAAAAATGGCAGTGCTTTACCAGAATCGGATAACTTCTAACCATTCTTTGACTAATTGTGATATACACTGAAGGCGATCAAGCAAATTTTTAGAAAACATAGCTTAAATATGTGCGGAATTGTTGGTTATATCGGTACTCAAGCAGCTACGGAAATTTTGGTATCTGGTTTGGAAAGATTGGAGTATCGAGGCTATGACTCGGCAGGTATTGCTACGGTAGAAGAGGGTCAGGTTAGCTGTGTTAAAGCCAAGGGAAAATTATTTAACCTGAGAGACAAGCTAGAGCATCAGGTCAGTAACGCCCAGATAGGTATTGGACATACTCGTTGGGCGACTCACGGCAAGCCAGAAGAACATAATGCCCATCCTCACCTCAATAGCGATCGCACTTTGGCGGTAGTGCAAAACGGTATTATTGAGAACTATTTGGAGCTAAAAGAAGAATTAATCAGTAAGGGAGTAGAATTTCGCTCAGAAACCGATACAGAAGTTATTCCTCATTTAATTACGCAGCTTTTAGCTGAATCCGACTCTTTGATGTCTGCTGTGCAAAAAGCGATCGCCCGTTTGTCTGGAGCATTTGCGATCGCTGTAGTTAGTGCTGCTAGCCCTTATGAGCTAATTGTCGCTCGTCAGCAAGCGCCTTTGGTTTTGGGTTTTGGACAGGGGGAATTTTTCTGTGCCTCTGATATGACGGCAGTATTGCCTCACACCCGTACTATTCTTAACCTGGAAAACGGAGAATTAGCCCGTTTGACCCCTCTGGGTGTGGAGATCTACGACTTTGAAGGGACAAGATTGTCTCGCTTTCCCCGCACCCTCGATTGGAATCCCGTTCAGGTGGAAAAACAGGGTTTCCGCCACTACATGCTCAAGGAGATTTACGAGCAACCATCTGTAGTTCGTACTAGCTTAGATAACTATATTAATCCTAACTGGCACGCCGACGAAAATCCTGATTTCAGCCCCGTTAATCTTGGTCTGACTCCTAATCTCACCGATAACCTAGAGCATGTTCAGATAGTCGCCTGTGGTACAAGCTGGCACGCGGCTTTAATTGGTAAATATTTATTAGAACAGATAGCGGGTATTCCTACCACCGTCGATTACGCCTCTGAGTTTCGCTATGCTCCTAAACCCATAATTCCCCACACATTAACCATCGGTGTAACTCAATCGGGAGAAACTGCCGATACCATTGCAGCGCTGGAGTCTGAACGTGCTAGACGTGCTAGTCTCAAACCCAAATTCCAGGCAAAACTCCTGGCAATAACCAACCGCCCCGAAAGTACCATTGCGCAAATTTGCGATCGCATTATTGATACTCATGCAGGAATTGAAATTGGCGTAGCGGCAACTAAAACCTTTCTGGCTCAAACCATGGGTTTCTACTTTCTGGCATTAGATTTAGCCTATCGTCGTCAATCAATATCGAACCACAAAATCGGCGAGATCATTGATAGTTTACGCCATCTACCCAGCCAGATGGAAACGATTCTCGATACCCAAGCCGAATATATTGAAGAATTAGCACGCGACTTTACGGCAGAAACTGAAGACTTTATCTTTATTGGACGGGGGATCAACTTCCCTATTGCCCTAGAAGGGGCGCTAAAGCTTAAAGAAATTTCTTATATCCACGCCGAGGCATATCCCGCAGGGGAAATGAAGCATGGACCAATCGCCCTATTAGATCATAAAGTACCAGTAGTCGCTGTAGCTATGCCTGGAAGTGTCTACGAGAAGGTAATTTCTAACGCCCAAGAAGCCAAAGCCCGCGATGCACGTCTAATCGGCGTTACTTGAGTACGCCGCCATGCTCATGGAAGAAGCCGAGGATAAGTTGACCGGGTGCGAAGCTTGGCGCGCCGTCTACCCTTAGCTCCATCCCGTTTGGCAGCTTGGCCC
>JBCCNG010000148.1:0-8578 GCA_039025955.1 Cyanobacteria bacterium P01_C01_bin.72
CACAATCCAGGCGATTAATTCGCCAAAATAAGCTATTTGCAACCAAACATCACGGAAGATGGTGGGTTCATGTTAATCCTAACTGTGAGGAACAGATCACAGATTTCTAGACCCTCTGGTATACCTTTAAAGGTCTACCAATAGATTATTCTAGCGAGAAGCTTGATTATGTATAGATTTGAGAGGTTACTAAATTAACTTTTATTTCTCCTCTATACATGGCTAAACAGAATACTAATCTCGAAGTCGCTACCTATACCTCTGACTTTGGAGCTACCTATACTAATCTCCCTGTCCGCTTTTCAGCACAAGCGCCTATTCCTACTGGAATTTATCAGCCCCGTACTGCTGGCTGTTCGGGTGCAGGACTACCCTTTACACCGCGATATATTTTAGCTAAGTTCCCTACTGGCGACTATAAATATGTCGTTCCCAACGCTGGCAATATCCTGACTATGCGTACTGCGCTACTTGCCGCTGGTGCTATCTGTGTTGATTTACATGGTGAAGAATGGGCTAATCTACCCGCCTCAGTTATTCCCGCTGGCGCTCCTGCGTTTAGAACTAATCCTTATGCTGCGGCTGATATTGATGGTGCTGGTGACAAGGAAACAGGAAAGTTTACCTATGCTAGTGAAGTACTCGGAGCGCAGCGTTTGGGCTACGCTTATGAATCACAAAATACTGATTTGTTGACCATCCAAAAAAGTGAACTAACCGATCCTGTTGTCGGTGGCTTAAACAGTCGTCCTAAAAATCAGGTGATTAAGCCTCGCTATCTACAGCTACATGCTGAGGTTGATGATGGTACTACCATTTCTCGCAAGATGTATATTTCATCTCTTGCGGATCTAGACGATGCTATTACCTCTGCTGCTCCTGCGGCAATGTTTCTTTCTTATCAGGGTGAAACTGTTAAGCGTCTGCAAGATATCTAATGGCAGGTTGGGTAACTGACTACAAGAGTGATTTTGGCAAGGTATATCGAAGTGTTCGGCTTAATTCTCGTTTGATTAACGGTGACGGTACGAGAAGCAGAACAACACAGGACTTTGATCTACCTTTCCTACCCTCAGTCTTTCTCGCCGCCGTCACCAGTTCAGCAATTTGTAAAAGTTGTTGTTCGTTAATTATCAAACCTCGCGCCGTCAAGCTCTGGCTAGATGAAGAAAAGTATCTTTATCTGGAACATCCATTTAGACCAACTACCCCTGATTATTTGGCTTTTATCTCGGCACTAGATAGCAATAGTCAAATTCTTTTCATCGAGAGAATTGGTGAAAGGTTGGATGATTTTTACACTGATTTATTGACTAAGCCATGAGTTCAGCTATTTATAAGTCAATAGTTTTGCTCTATGGCAATGATGATGGCAGCACTAGCTTGAGACATGTTGAATATGAAATTAACCCCGATACGGGCTTAACTTATGTTCCTCTGACTCCCTTAGTCCTGGCGCGATCCGTTGCTATTGCCTCGGAGCTTGAAGGCACGAATATTAATCTTCGCTGTCTGAATCTGGTAATTAGCGGTCGCGAGTTTAAAGCAGTCATACCCTACAACCCAGCAAACCTTACTACTTTGAAAGCCTGTATCAGAGAGATTTTGAATAGTCCTGGTGTCATAGCAGGGCGTTATCTTGGCGAGTCGGAAAACAATGGCGACACAGCAAACAACAATTTATAACTCTGATTTGATTCCCAACCAGGAAAATTTATCTACTGAGCTTGACCATGGACTAGGGTTTTATTTGCTTAGTTCAACCTCTGAGCAAACTAGAGTTGAGGTGTTTTTACAGCTACAGATTACTAATACTAGCTATCGTCAGATTCGGTTGGATCATAACAATATCAGCAGCACCCAAAGGCTAACTTTAATCCCGCAACCAATTGTCGAGCTAGGTTTACCGATGCGATTAGCTATTGTGCCATCTGCCGCTTTTAGGCTTCAGATTATTCTACTTCAGTCTGATTGTGGTCTGTGTCAGTTAAATACTAAGATTGATGCCATTTTGGAGAACTTGCAAACTATTGGTAGTGAGGATTTTGCCGATAATCTGCTCCAGTTTGCTATTGATAATCTGCTGCCAATCCTGATTCAAAACTTGCTTCCTGGAGTCAACGGGTTAATCACTTCGGCGCTGACTAATTTGATTCTGCCTGCTATTCAAAATCTCCTGCCTAGTGGTGGTGCGCCTGCTTTACCTGCTGCGGCTAACAATATTGCTTTAACTGGCTCTAATGTTGCTTTTCGTTTCACATCACCAACGACAAATAACAATTCTAATATTAGGTTTTCTTAGATGGACATTAAGGACAAAATTGCTCAAAAACCGATACAGCCTAATGATCCTCGTGGCTTTGCAGGTTATGACATCAACGGTTTGATTCGTCAGCCTCAACGCATGGCAGAAAGGGATAGCCTGACCATTGCAGGACTAGCCCCTAATAAGGTCTATGAGATCGATATGATTAATTATCTCGGTCATGACCTGTTGATTACTGGTCTTTCGGCGGATATTGTCAGCGACGACGCAAAAACTTTACAGCAGGGCAACCAAAGACCAAACTACACCACAGTACAGGTAATTATTCAACTTCTTGAAAGGAGTAATCACCAGGTTAAACGCGAAATTGTGGTGTTTATCAGTTCCTACGATGGCTCAATTCAGAATGACCTGATCCTTTCTGCTGATGGATTGTATCGAATCAAAGTCAATCAAGCAGTTAACGACATTACCATTCTTGGTAAACCTGTTGTTGTTGGTGAGCCAAAAATTGCTTACAACCTGCCTGAGATTGCCCCATCACAACAATCGAGGGTTAACAGATAGTGAGATTACCATCAGGCATCAGTGTTACTAAAGACACACCCATTTATCTAAATTCAAATTTTACTTGGGGCGAAGCAACTAAGAATTGTTCTCGACCAATCGAGGATCTAATTATTGATGGTGAGCTTGTTATTGCCGCCTGGCAGATCGAGGAGAAAATTATTCACGCCGCCAGAAATTTGGATCATTATCGAGAATTACTCGAAAATCGACCCATTATTGTTAATTCCTGGTACCGTCCCAGGTCGGTTAATGCCCGTGTTGGCGGTAGTAACTGGTCGCGGCATCAATTCGGTGATGCGGTGGACTGGAGATCTAACTATTTTTCCCCTAGCGATATTGCCAAAATTATTGAGCCACAGCATTTTTCGGGCGGTTATAAAGCTTATTACAACTTTACTCACACTGACTGGAGGGGGCATAGAGCGCGATGGTAAGAGATCTTCGATACCCCCCAGCTTTGTGCTGGAACTTTGTCGGCTTTGGTTTGATGGTTTTTTTGTGCGGTTCTGGCTGGTCAATTGGTCGCGCTAAAGCCTATCAGTTGGAGTTAGCCGAATACAAGTTACAGGTTGGTACTGCACTAACCCAAGTTAAAGAAGTGTCGGACACTTTGGAAAAAGTGTCGAACTCCTCGGCGATCGCCCCTCATCAGAAGCGAAAGATCCAACAGTTGACCCAAGAAAGCGATCGCATTCTTGAAGCTGTTGAGCAAAACATCGAGGAGGAAACGGAAAAACTGATTAAATCTGAGCCAGAAGAATGAAACTTATACAGAAAATAGGTAAAGCTAAATTTAAAGTCTCTACTCCAGGTGTTACTGGTGGTGACTTAGAGCTTGATTTTAACCCTGTAATCGAACAGTTCAACCTTAAAGGTAATTTTTGCCTCATTCATTGGCAGGCAAGACCTAAAGGACACCGCGAATGGGGGGTTTACAGCAGTAAAGATGATTCTTATCAGTCTCAAGAAAAGCTCAAGCTCAATATTACTGTGGCTGAGTCGCTACAGCTAGACGATACCCAAGCTAAGACCATTCCTAGTGCTGTTTTCTATACTGGCGAGGACAAAATTACCTGCATCAACGAGAAAACTATCCTCGGTGAGGTTTTCTTATCTGATTTGGCTAACTAACGAGGGGATTCACTATTTCGCAACAAGTCTAATAATCTGCTCTGATGACAAAGAAGGCTTACGACCACGATAGACACCACTTTTTTTTGCCAAAGCAATCACTTCCCGCTGCCGTTCCTTGAGTAGAGCGCGTTCAAATTGGTGTTTGGTTTAGCAACGGAGAAATTTTGGTCGCTAAGCGATTTTTAGATATTAACTGTCCCACTTAGGATTATTGGGCATTGAATTTAATATCGTCTGTAATGAGTATTTAAAGATTAATTCTGGCGATCTCTTGAATCATGCAAAACATCAAACAGAAAATTTGTTTCCTCTCCTACGAGAAGAGGATAAACCTGTTGACAATGATTATTTTATGACTTGACTTGACAGCTCAAATCTCCTGATTTCTGGGAAAAACGCAGGTTTTCCCTATAGTCTACGGGACAGTCAATCACCGAAGGAACATCATCAGCCAAGGCTTTTTCTAAAGTGGGAATCAAATCGGCTGCTGACTCTACACGATAGCCTTTTAAGCCCATGCTCTCGGCAAACTTAACAAAATCGGGATTACCAAAACTAATTGAGGTTGAGTGACCAAACTGGTTGATCTGTTTCCATTCAATCAAGCCATAACCATTGTCGTTAAAGATCAGCGTGACAAACGGAGTTTTGACTCGTAGAGCCGTTTCTAGTTCCTGACAGTTCATCATAAAGCCGCCATCTCCTGTAACTGCCACAACTTTGCGCTCGGGATGAACCAATTTGGCTGCCATTGCACCTGGTATGGCTATACCCATAGCGGCAAAACCATTAGAAATAATACAGGTATTAGGACAGTCAGAATGATAGTGTCGTGCCATCCACATTTTATGCGCCCCCACATCGGAAATCACAATGTCTTCAGGAGCCATTACCTGACGCAGATCATAGATGATTTTTTGGGGCTTGATGGGAAAACCATCATCGTTGGCGTACTGCTCATAATCGGCTCTAATCTGACTCCGAAGACTACTTACTCCTTCAGGAGTTTCCTTGCTAGTGCGATCGCAACGTTTGACAATATCATTAAGGGAATCAGAAATATCGCCAAATACTTCTACTTGAGGAATATAGCTGCTGTCAATTTCCGAGCGACTCTCATCAATGTGAATAATCTGCTTATCACCCAGAGGATTCCACTTTTTAGGCGAATATTCAATCAAATCGTAACCGACAGCAATGATCAAATCTGCCTCATCAAAAGCACAGCTAATCAAATCACGCTGCTGTAAACCAATCGTCCACAAAGATAAGGGATGAGTGTAGGGAATTGCCCCTTTACCCATAAAAGTATTAGCAACGGGAATACCAAGCTGGGTGGCAAACTCAGTTAGCGCCTCGCTAGCCAGACCGCGAATTACGCCATTTCCCGCCAAAACAAGAGGATTTTTCGCTTTAGAAATCGCTGCGGCAGCCGCATTTAGGCTACGGGTAGAAGCATAGGTTTTTTCTCGCTTATCCTGCAACAGAGGCTTGGCATCTAGGGGCATCGCGGCAATATTTTCGGGCAAATCAATATGTACAGCTCCTGGTTTTTCTGCCTGTGCCACCTTAAAAGCTTTACGCACAATCTCTGCCGTGTTGTCTGGGCGTACAATTTGAGCATTCCATTTAGTCACGGGGGCAAACATGGCAACCAGATCAAGATACTGGTGGGATTCAATGTGCATCCGATCTGTACCTACCTGTCCTGTAATCGCTACTAAGGGCGCGCCGTCGAGGTTAGCATCGGCCACCCCCGTCATCAAATTTGTCGCCCCAGGTCCCAAAGTGGAGAGACAAACCCCCGCTTTTCCTGTGAGACGACCATAGACATCCGCCATAAATGCCGCACCCTGCTCGTGACGAGTGGTAATAAACTGAATTGAAGAATCTCTCATCGCCTCCAAGACATGTAAATTCTCCTCTCCTGGTAAACCAAAGACGTACTCTACTCCCTCATTTTCTAGACACTTGATTAAGATCTCTGCCACATTAAACTCGCCCATTACCTTGTTACCCCATTGCTCGGTTATTGAGTTTTTATCAGTCTATTATTATTACTAAACTAAGCATTTTTTGTAACTAATTATTGATGAATAATTGTAATCGTTTCCTGACCTAATGACAGAATTGATCAACAAATTGATTTTTGACTAACTGTTAACTATTTGCCACTGCTTTATCACATTTGAACTGTGATTTAAGATTCATGGCAAAGGCTGCCACCATAATAGTCAAACCACCAGTAATCCAGAGAGGAGTAGTGTAGTTCAAACTCACTAGCAAGCCTGAAATTACGGGTCCGATCGCATTAGACATACTAAGATAGGATGAGTTAATCCCCAACACTTCACCCTGCTCTTGATGCTCAGAGTTAAGAGACAGTACTGTATCAATTAGAGGCATGGGGAAAGAATTGACCACTCCAAACAGCACCATAATGATTACGAACGCGCCATAGGTGGGGAAAGTGGGCATGAGTAGAAAGGTAATTCCCCTCAAAGCCAGAGATACGGCAATAATATCAATCAGGTTAAAGCGATCGCTCAATGGTTCAAGAGCAAACACTTGGGAAATAAAGCCTAAGACTCCCACCAGGGCAAACATAACCGCCAATCCTTTGGCATCCTGCTCTAAGACATTCAGAAAGAAAGGCTGAAAGGCAAAGGTGAAAATAGTAAAGGTGCTGCCGCTGAGAAAGGTTAAAATAAATAGTCTGCCCAACATCGGTCTAGTAGCAGATTTAGCGATCTTACCGAAGGCAAAATCATCCCAGCTTAACTGAAAGTTTCCGTGAGTCGAAGTAGTCTCTGGGAGAAAAAACAGCGTAAGCAAAGAGGCGATCGCCGCGATCGCTGCACTGATGAGAAAGCTCATTCCCAGTGAAGAAACCCCAGGAATGGTGGGTAGCTGTTGGGCAAAATAACTCAATACAGGGCCAATTACAAAGCCCAGGCGAAAAGTAGCCCCAAAAATGCCAAAAGCCTTAGGACGCTGTTCTGGAGTAGTAATATCACTAATTACGGCACTAGCGACGGAAGTATTCCCCCCCGTCAAACCATCCAAAATACGGGCAGTATAGAGCAGCCAGGCAAAGCCGGCAACCGCCGCCAAGAGATTTGCTGCTACAGTCCCCGCCAGGCTAAAGACTAAAATATATTTGCGACCCAGGCGATCAGATAATTTCCCCAAAATTGGCGTACCAAAAAACTGAGCCAGGGAAAAAGCCGTAGTCAATAAACTCGCTTGCAGATCGTTCAAGCCAAACTGTTTAGCGTAGGGATAAATTAGAGGAATAATGATGGTGAAACTAATTGCGTTGATCAAAGCAATAAGTGCGATCAGCCAAAATAAAGGTGGCAGATCAAATTTTTCGCGCCAGTTGGGGCTGTTCATTAATAGGGGGACATATAAACTTAGCTTAGAATATAGCCTTACGGTGTCGAATACAAAACTATCTCAGGTATAGCCTTAGATAGTCTTACAATAATAGTTTTTAATTTTTAGTCAAATCCAACTCGCAGATAAAAATGGATCAGCAAAAAAAAGAGACTGAACTAAAATTGAGTCGGGGAAACTGGAAAACATTTCCTCTTGGGAAGACCAGGGTAACTCATTTGCCCGGTGGTTCAGCGTTCGGAGCAGAATCGCGAATTAATCCGCTTGTAGATCTAGTGCAAAAATTGATCCTACTAATCGCTTCTATCTTGGTAGGAGTGCTCGCTATTTTAATTTCACCTTTCTTTCACTCTAGTCTAATTAAGCGACATAAAAAATCTCAGTCTCAACCAGGATTAAAAGAATAAACAATCATTTGTAAAAATATAGTGGTGGTCAATATGCTTAGGTAGCCTCTCACTCAATGGTCAAAAGTCCAGCGGAATCAAATCCTCCGTCTCGTCCAAACGAATCTGCCTCAGTTGACTACTCTTCAGCGTCAGATGCTAGCTGGAGCATCAACGATAGTATTAAGATGTATCACATTGAGGGCTGGGGTGAGCCATATTTTCAGATCAATCATCAGGGAAATGTGACGGTATCCCCTCTCGGTGTATCAGGTGAGCCTATTGAATTATTCAAGATAGTTGAAGACCTAACAAAACAGGGAGTTGAGCTACCAGTACTAATTCGCTTTCCCGAAATTTTGGCGGATCGATTAGCCAGACTACATCAATGTATGGAGCAGGCGATCGCTCGTTATGGTTATCAAAGATATTATCAGGGAGTTTTTCCTGTTAAGTGTAATCAAAATCGTCAACTCATTGAAGCAGTAGTTCACTATGGCAAACCCTATCGCTATGGCTTGGAAGCAGGTTCTAAACCTGAGTTAATGATTGCGCTGGCTTGTTTACCTCTGGGGGAAGAGCCGCCGCTGTTGCTGTGTAATGGCTATAAAGATCGCGAATATATAGAAACAGCTTTGCTGGCAACCAAGCTAGGACATAAGCCCATTATTATTATTGAACAGTTTTCAGAACTTGAGCTGTTGCTGAAGATTAGCCGAGAATTAAATATAGCGCCTCAAATTGGGGTTCGAGCCAAGTTAAGTACCAGAGGTAATGGTCGTTGGGGAAACTCCACAGGCGATCGCGCTAAGTTTGGGCTGAC
>JBCCNG010000149.1:0-8560 GCA_039025955.1 Cyanobacteria bacterium P01_C01_bin.72
TCAATGATAACTTTTTTGCCCTAGGTGGAGACTCGATCCTCAGTCTGCAAATAATCTCTAGAGCCAATCAAGCAGGACTATATTTGACTCCTAAGCAATTATTTCAACATCAAACCATCGCTCAACTTGCTGGTGTAGCGAGCAAGACTCAAAAAATTCAGGCAGAACAGGGGATATTGACGGGAAAAGTGCAGCTACTGCCGATCCAGCGCTGGTTTTTTGCCCAAAAGCAGCCTGAACCCCATCACTGGAATCAATCTTTCCTGCTTGCTAGCAAGGAAAAAATTAATCTTCTAGACTTAGCAGCAATCATCGATTCACTCAGAAAACATCATGATGTCTTGCGTTTAAGATTTATGCAGGAGGAGTCTGGCACTCAGGCCTGGATCAGTGATACCGACCATCAACTGCCCTTAACCTGCATCGACCTGTCCCTGGTGGCAAAAGATCAACAGGCGGCTGCCATCGAGACTGCCGCAAGCGAACTGCAGGCTAGCTTAAACCTCTCACAAGGGCCATTGTTCCGTGTTGCTCTATTTGATTTGGGTCAAGATCAAGACCAGCGTTTGCTGTGGGTGATTCATCATTTAGCCATTGACGGCGTTTCATGGCGAGTTTTACTAGAAGATTTTCACCTCGCTTTCGGGCAGTTAGAGCAAAATCGAGCCATCAAACTGCCTTTCAAAACAACTTCCTATCGTCAGTGGTCAAGCGGCATCCAGGAATATGCAAAATCTCCAGAATTACTGGCGGAAAGCGACTTCTGGCTCAACATACGGCATCAACCAATCGCCACCATACCCAGAGATTTCGCCGATGGAGAAAATACCGCAGCAAGTGAGGCTGAGATCTCCGTATCTTTATCTGCGGCGGAAACTCAGAGTTTATTACAACAAGCACCATCAGCTTACCGCACACAAATTAATGATCTTTTGTTAACAGCACTGCTACTAACTTTTAGTCAATGGACAACAGCAAGTTCTCTATTGATTGATTTAGAGGGTCATGGTAGAGAAGAGATCCTAGAAGATGTCGATTTATCCAGGACTGTAGGCTGGTTCACCACTCTCTTCCCAGTACATCTCCAGCTCGACCAGGATAGTGACTTGGGAACAACCATAAAATCGGTGAAAGAGCAGCTACGGGCAATTCCTGATCGGGGAATCGGCTATGGATTGCTGCGCTATGGCAGTCAAAATCAGGAGATAGCCAAATTACTTTCCACCATCGAAGCAGAAGTTGCCTTTAACTACTTAGGACAGTTTAATCAAGTTTTACCAGAATCATCTTTATTTAGCTTGGCACCAGAAGGGAGCGGTTCTGAACATAGTCTCAACGGTACAAGAACTCACCTACTGGAAATAAACAGTGAAGTTTATCAGGGCAATCTGCAAATAAGTTGGTCTTTTAGCAAAAATCTGCATCGACGAACAACCATTGAAACACTGGCTCAAAACTATATTCAGACACTGCGATCGCTGATTGCTCATTGTCAATCCCCTGAAGCAGGAGGCTTTACTCCCTCTGATTTTGCAGATTTTCAGCAAAGCCAATGGTCGCAAACCGATCTAGATGCTATTAGCGAAGCTATAGGAGATATTTAAGATGGGCATTAAACACAAAAATATTGAAGATTTCTATCCCCTCTCCCCGATGCAGCAGGGCATGTTGTTCCATAGCCTTGCCGATCCCGAATCTGAGGCCTATTTTACTCAACTGAGCTGGAATCTCAAGGGAAAAATTGATGTCAATAGTTTCCGTCGGGCATGGCAGCAAGTTGTCGAGAGACATTCAATTTTGAGAACCTGCTTTGCCTGGGCGGGTTTAAAAGAACCAGTACAAATCGTCCAGCGACAGATAACTTTACCTTGGCAAGAAGATGATTGGCAGCATCTCTCACCAGAGCAACAACAACAACAGCTCAAGTTATTCTGGTCAAGCGATCGCACTTTGGGGTTTGAGTTCAAGCAAGCACCATTGATGCGCCTGAGACTGATTCAGCTTTCAGCTTTCTCCTATAACTTTACCTGGAGTCATCACCATATTTTGCTAGATGGCTGGTCGGTAGGGGCTATTTTTAAAGAAGTGATTACCTACTACTGGGCTTTGAGCAACCAGCAAGAGATCTCTTTAGAACCTGTTCGCCCATACCGAGACTACATTGTCTGGCTACAGCAGCAAGATTTAGCTGAAGCTAAAAGCTTCTGGCAGCAGGCTCTGGGCGGTTTTACTACTCCCACCCAGCTATCGAGCAGTATCGGCGTTAATCCACTCACCCAAACTCCTGACTATGAAGAAAAAGAACTGAGGCTATCTCTCGCCACCACCGCAGCATTACGCTCTCTGGCTCAGCAACACCAGTTGACTTTAAATACAATTATCCAGGGAGCCTGGACTTTGCTGCTCAGCCGATACACTGGACAGGAAGATGTGGTTTTTGGAGCAGTCACTTCTGGGCGTCCTCCGACTTTAGCCAGAATCGATTCGATGGTCGGGCTATTTATTAATACTGTGCCCGTTAGGGTAAAGGTATCAGCGGAGGAACTTCTGCTTCCTTGGCTAACTAAAATTAAAGATTTTTTGATTGAAGCGCGTCAATACGAATACTGTCCCCTAGTCGAAATTCAAGGATGGAGCGAAATACCTCAAGGGTTTCCTTTATTTGAAAGCATAGTCGTGTTCCAAAACTATGCTGTGGATGCTTCTATGGGACAGACAGATCTCAATCTAGAAATCGAGAGTTTTCAGGGCTTTGAAAAGACTAACTATCCCGTAACCCTAACGGTCAGCCCAGAGCAAGAATTGTCCCTCAAGATTAGCTGTTATGGCAGAAATCGCTTCAACAGCAGTAATGGTATTACTCAAGTGCTAGAACATTTGCGGACTTTGCTCGAAGGTATGGTCGCAGAGCAGCAGCAGCGTCTCGGCGAGATATCAATGCTAACAACATCTGAGCGACATCAGCTAATGGTTCAATGGAATGATACCCAAAAAGAATATCCTCAAGACCGATGCCTCCATCAGCTATTTGAGGAGCAGGTAGAGAAGACTCCCAAGGCGATCGCTCTAGTTTTTCAAGAGCAGCAGCTAACCTATCGACAGCTAAACCAGCAGGCAAATCAACTAGCACAACATCTACAGTCTCTTGAGGTTACCTCGGGAGTACTGGTAGGAATCTGTGTCGAACCATCCCTAGATCAGGTGGTGAGCTTATTAGCGGTGCTTAAAGCTGGCGGGGCATATGTCCCGTTAGATCCCCACTATCCGCCCCAAAGACTGGCATTTATGCTAGAAGATTCCCAAGTGTCGGTCTTGATAACTCGGCAGTCTCTGAGCCTCAGAATTTCTCCTGAGCAGACTCAAGTCGTTTGTCTCGATGGTGATCGTGATACTATTGCTCAAAACAGCGGTGCCAACTTAAATTGTCAAACTACCCTGGACGACCTGGCCTATGGAATCTACACCTCTGGCTCGACAGGAAGACCGAAAGCCGTACTCGGCAAACTGCGTGGCATCTTGAACCGCCTGCACTGGATGTGGTCTCTGCTCCCCTTTGCTCCTGATGAAGTTTGTGTGCAGAAAACCTCCATCAATTTCGTCGATCACGTAGCGGAAATTTTGGCGCCGCTTTTGAAAGGGATTCCCCTAATCATCGTTCCCGAAGAGACACGGAGCGACATTTCTCAGCTGCTCAACCTATTAGGCAAGCAAAAAATCACCAGAATAGTTCTGGTTCCGTCATTGCTAAAGGTGATGCTCGACAGTGAGCCACAACAATTATCACAACTACGATATCTGAGGTATGTTTTTTGTAGCGGTGAAGCTCTGCCCCTATCTCTAGCGCAAGCCTTCTACCAGAAGCTCAGTTCAGCTCGATTGTTCAACCTTTACGGCTCTTCCGAAATTGCGGCTGACGTTACCTGTTTTGAAGTGAATTTTTGGGAAACGCGCCGCCGAATACTGCAATACTTTAAACCAGAAGTGGTTCAAGACCTAGAGGAAGATCAGTCTGCTGAGATGAGCCAGAAACCTTTTACTCAGCCTGGGGTGAGTCCAGAAATGCTCGCGACCAAATTTCAGCGGAGCGAGCTGCCCTCAGACCCAGTAACGGTTGACGATTATTATGAGCAATTTTCTCAAGAGGTGCTGCCCTACACCATCGATACAGCATCTCCCACCTATATTGGTCACATGACATCAGCTCTGCCCGATTTCATGCACGACATGAGCAAGATGATCTCGCGCCTCAACCAAAATCTAGTCAAAATTGAAACCTCAAAGTCACTGATCTTTTTAGAACGAGAAGCGATCGCTATGCTACATCGTTTGGTCTATGGCTATGAGCCTGAATTTTACGCCGAGAATATTCAGCAGAAAAATCGTAATCTAGGAATTATTACCACTGGCGGAACAACGGCAAACATCAGTGCCCTACTATGTGCCCGAAACTCAGGATTACTCAGACAAGAAAATTCGGAAGAGTTATCCCAAGAAAGCCTTTACAAAATTCTGAGTCGAAGGGGATACGAAGATATCGTGATCATTGGCTCACGACTGATGCATTATTCTGTCAAAAAAGCAGCTTCGATGTTGGGTCTGGGAACAGGCAACGTTATTTTTATTGATAATGCTAGTGACGGTCGGCTAGATATTAATCAGCTCCGAGACCAAATTCGTGAGTGCAGGAAAAATAAGCTGTACATTCTGGCGCTAGTGGGCATTGCTGGCACCACCGAAACTGGTGAAATCGATCCTTTAGGGAAGATGGGGCAGATCGCTCAGGAATTCAACATCCATTTTCATGTGGATGGTGCTTGGGGCGGTGCGACCATATTTTCCGACAAGCATCGAGCCAAATTGCGGGGCATCGAACAGGCAGATTCGATTACGATTTGTGGGCATAAGCAACTATATTTACCCCAGGGCATCAGCGTTTGTTTATTTAAAGATCCCCAGTTATTAAACTTTGCCGCGACTACAGCCCGTTACCAGGCACAGCGAGATACGTTTGATGTCGGCAGATTTACGATTGAGGGTTCGCGCTCGGCACTCTCTTTGTGCTTACATGGGGCGCTCCATATTATTGGCAAAAAAGGTTACGAAATTCTGATTAACGATGGTATCGAGAAAGCTCAATATTTTGCTCGACTGATTGAGCTACTAGAGCCATTTGAACTGATCATGGAACCAGCCTTGAATATCGTTAATTACCGCTATCTGCCAGAGGATTTAAGAGCCAAAGCAGCAGATGCTCTAAGTAAGGATGAGCTGCAAAGAATTAATCAACTCAATACCCAGATTCAACAAGAGCAGTTTGAACGGGGACTAACTTTCGTCTCCAAGACAACGCTCATAGACCATGAGCAACAAGAAATAGTTGTCTTTCGTACCGTGTTGTCTAATCCCAACACGACTGATATCGATTTACAACATGTTCTTGAGGATCAGCTCAGAATCGCCAAGCAAATAGAAACAAGCAATGTAGCGCATCTAGACTCTGAAGATACAGAAGCCGACCTAGTCCATCAAGAAGCAATACGTTTACGCTGGACGGAAGATTCACCAGCAGAGTTGACAGAGTATCTCCAGAAAAATACGGTTTCCATTGGCAAACCGATCGCCAATACGCAGATATATATCCTAGATCGGGATGGCAATCTTTTACCACCAGGGATTATGGGTGAGCTGTACGTCGGAGGAGATGGACTAGCTCAGAGGTACTGGAATCTTCCTGAGCTGACCCAAGAGAAGTTTGTCCCGAATCCATTTACCCAAAGCAGCGAAGCGCCAGCAGCATCACCCAGACTCTATCGCACAGGAGACTTAGGCCGCTGGCTGCCAGACGGCAATATCGAGTTTGCGGGGCGGGTTGACCATCAGGTGAAGATTCGCGGGTTCCGCATTGAACTGGGAGAAATTGAAGCGGTTATCGCTCAAAACCCAGCCGTAGCCGAGGTGGTAGTGGTTGCCAGGCAAGAATTTACTGACTCTCAGAGCTTAGTGGCCTACATAGTGCCGCAGCTAGAACTAAAAATTTCCGAACTGCGAGAATTTCTAGAATCTAAGTTACCGAGCTATATGATTCCCAGTGCTTTTGTCACCTTAGAGCAACTGCCCCTCACACCTAATGGCAAAGTAGATCGTAAGAGTCTAGCTACAGCAGAGGTAAAATCCGAACCCGAAAGCATCTTTGTTGCCCCTCGTACCCACGCGGAGGAGATTTTGGCTAATATCTGGCAGGAAGTCCTCAATCTGAAGGAAATAGGAGTTAACGATAACTTCTTTGATCTAGGGGGACACTCTTTATTAGCAACTCGGGTAATTTCCCGAGTCAGACAAATATTTGAGATTGAGATCCCATTACGCAGCTTATTTGAAAAGCCTACAGTTGCCAGTTTAGCTGCCTATATCCAGACCAGTTTAAATCCCAGTCATCAACCAAAAATTGTCCCTGTCTCACCCCGAGAACAATTACCTTTATCTTTTGCGCAACAACGCCTGTGGTTTTTGGCGCAGTTAGAACCGAATTCTGCTGAATATAATCTTCCTGCGGTACTAAGTATCCGAGGCAGGTTAAATATTGCCGCTTTAGAACAAAGCTTCAATGAAATTATCAAACGTCATGAGGCAATGCGCACTAGCTTGATTGAGATTGATGGCGAGCCAGTGCAGATAGTTGCGCCCGAGCTCAAAATTGACCTAGAAATAGTTGAATTTGGCGAGCCGACTAAGGTTCAAGCATTAATCAGAGCCGAAGCTTTAAACTCTTTCGATCTCAGTCAGGCACCTTTGTTTAAGGTTAAATTAATCCGCATTGCACCAGAAGAACATATCTTAGTTTTTGTCATTCACCATATTATTGCTGATTTCTGGTCTGCGGGTATCATCTTGCAAGAATTAGAGCTTCTTTACACCGGTACGGTACAGGAAGAGCCGGTTATTCTGCCAGATTTACCGATTCAATATGCAGATTTTGCCGTCTGGCAAAGACAATATTTACAGGGTGAAGTGTTAGAAGATCATCTACAGTATTGGCGACAGCAGTTATCAGGAGAATTACCAGTATTAAACTTCTCTGGTAATTTTGAGCAACAGGCTGCTGCTGCCAATTCAGGGACGACTTTTGATTTTATTTTGTCTCAGGATCTAAGTGAGCAAATTCAAGTATTTAGCCAAAGAGAAGGTGTGACTTTGTTTATTACTTTCTTAACGATTTTTCAGGTTTTACTGGCAATTCAAACTAAAAAACTCGATATCATTGTTGGCTCTCCTGTTGCTAATCGCGATCGCCTGGAATTGGAACCGCTAATTGGCTTTTTTGTTAATACCTTGCTGTTCCGCACTAATTTATCGGGCAATCCTAGCTTTAGGGAAATCTTACAGCAGGTAAGAGAAACTACCCTGAATAACTATGCCCATCAAGCATTGCCATTTGAAAAGTTAGTAGAAACATTACAGCCAAACCGCAGGCAAAAAAAACTACCCTTTTTACAGGTTTGGTTTACCTTGAATCACGGAGTAGGCAAAGATTTTCAACTTCCTAATTTAGTAATTAACGAAATGGAATTTGATTCAGGAATAGCAAGATATGAATTGCGACTCGATTTGTCGGAAACCAAGGCTGGATTAGCAGGCTCATTTGGCTATCGCTCTGATTTATTCTCAACTGAAACTGTCGATTTTATGACCAAGAGCTTTGAGCTTATTTCACGTCAGGTAATCATCAATCCCAAAATTAGTTTAGCTGAAATCGCCGAACTAGTTAGTCAAGCAGCAGCAGAATATCAGCTGGAACAGGAAAATCTCTTAGCAGAAACCAGCTTAGGTAAGCTGAAAAAAATTAAGCGCAGGATAGTTAAATAATCTAGCTGAGCGATAACAATATAGATCTAGAGGTGGGGCAAATGAACAAGTTAAAAATAGGCAAGATTCGCCGCAAATCAATTACGGTATCTACTAATGACTTAGTAGAAGTAACGCCGTTGTCAAATTTACAGTCTTTGCCAATATTAATTACCCCATCTGTTCCTGATCTAGATTTGATTTCTTGGGCAAATAATCATCAAAATTTGATTCAAGAAAAGCTGCTCAAATTTGGAGGAATTATATTACGCACTTGTCAAGTAGATCAGCTAGAAAAGTTTGAGCAGTTTATTAAAAGCACCTCAGATCGCAAGCTATTATCATATCAAGATGGTTCCTCCCCACGAACTTTACTGCAAGATAATATTTATACTTCTACCGATTATCCTGCATCACAAACTATCTTCCTTCATAGTGAACTTTCTTACGCTAGTACCTATCCCTTAAAAATTTATTTTCACTGTGTAAAATCTGCCGACCAGGGAGGAGAAACTCCGATCGCTGATACTCGTAAAATCTACCGTCGCCTCTCTTTGGAAATACGCGATCGCTTTGCCGAAAAACAGGTGATGTATGTACGTAATTTTGGGGCTGGTTTAGGAATTCCCTGGCAACAAGCCTTTGAAACTTCTAGTAAATCGGCAGTGGAACAATATTGTCAGAATAATGGTATTGTGATGGTATGGGGAGATAATGA
>JBCCNG010000150.1:0-8555 GCA_039025955.1 Cyanobacteria bacterium P01_C01_bin.72
AAACTATCTCAGTGAACAATCAGCTCGGCAGTAAAAATATTATGATTGCAATATCAGCTAAGTAGGTAGGCACAATTATTTATCAAACCAGACCTAATAGATAGCGACTTCTGATAAATTATGAGAACTGATGCAAATAAACTCCCCACCATGACCAGAGCAATATTTCAACCCCCAACATTGCGTCGGGAAGAATGCGAAGATGGAGAACGTAGTGCCACCTGGCTAGAGTTATTTTTCGATTTAATCTTTGTCGTAGCGATCGCCCAGCTAGCTAGTACTTTCTATGAAAATTTTAGCCTTATTGGTTTAGCGAAACTGGGAATTTTATTTGTTCCTGTGTGGTGGTGTTGGATTGGCGCAACTTTTTACGATACTCGTTTCGATAACGATGGTTTAGTAGATCGTCTAATTACCCTGATGCAAATGGCGATCGCCGCTAGTCTTGCTGCCAATATTCATGATGGTTTGGGCAGTTCTTCCATGGGTTTTGCCCTCAGCTATATGGCATTTCGCGGGGTGTTAATTTGTCAGTATATTCATGCTGGATATCACGTCAAAGAAGCTCGCCCCTTGACAACCTGGTATGCGGTAGGTTTTACCGTTAGCTGGCTGTTTTGGCTTGTTTCAGTCTTTGTGCCACTCCCTTGGCGTTTCGTTTTGTGGGGCTTAGGACTTGTGGTGGACTTTGGCACGCCCCTAACAGCAGGGCAGAGAGTAGCTCAAGTTCCCCCCGATATGGCTCATACGACGGAAAGAATTGGTCTATTTACAATCATTGTTTTGGGTGAATCAATTGTCGCAGTTGTGGGTGGAGTATCAGATATCGACTGGACTCCCAATTCTGTAGCGATCGCTTTACTGGGTTTATCGATCGCCTTTAGCTTCTGGTGGATGTATTTCGATACGGTGGATGAATCTCCCCTGCACGCCATGAGAAAGGGCAAAATGAAAATCGCCCTCACTTGGCTATATTCTCATCTACCGTTGGCGATCGGTTTAACTGCCACAGGAGTAGGGGTAGAGAAAATGATCCATGGTCTAGAACGAGATGCCGCCATGGGAGAAAAAGTCTTGTTTTGTTTAGCAGTATCCCTTTGCTTGACAATTCTTTCCAACCTCCACTGGACAAGTTGTGAATTGGGACAAACTAAATGTAAAAAAGTTTTAACTTACTATCGTCTGGCGGCAGCGGCTTTTGTTGCGATCCTAACTCTCGCCTGTAATATTTTATCTTCTATCGTAGTTATTTCTCTGGTGGCTTTTGTCTGCACAATTCAAATTATCTTTGATATTTTTAACACCTGTCCCCAAACGATTGGCAAGCTGTAAGCATTGGACATTAAACATTCGTGACAAGTTAAGGGTGTGTATTGCTTGTCAAATCGTTATTTAGCAATCAGCTATCAGCTTTAAAAAAGGCTAAAGGCTACAAATTAATAACCTCTCAACGAAGCTAATCCACACTAGGCGTAATCAATAATTAAGAAACCCGTTATAATCGCGATGTTCTGTAAATTTATGCGACATTCATGAAAGAGCGCATTGCGAGATCCTTTGATATTTTTGCGAACCAACTGGTGCAGTTTAGCCAAGAGAGAGGGAAGATATCCTGGTGGATATTTCTGTTTATTTTGGCTCTAACTTTAGTGTCGATCACGCCTTTCCCTGGCAACTCTCAGCCAGCTAGAGAAATTCCTTTTGAGCAATGTCAGCTCAATCAAGCTAGAGAAATAAGAGGAGTCTGGCTGACTAATGTGGATAGTGATGTATTATTTGAGCCGGAAAAAACCTCAGAGGCGATCGCTTTACTTGCCAAAGCTAATTTTAATACTCTTTATCCTACAGTCTGGAATTGGGGCTATACTCTCTATCCTTCCCCCATTTCTGCTAAGTTCACTGGGCGGGAATTAGACCCCACAGAGGGGCTACAGGGACGAGATGTTTTGGCAGAAATTGTTGAGTTAGGACATGGGAAGGGAATGGCAGTAATCCCCTGGTTTGAATTTGGCTTTATGGCTCCTGCGGATTCAGAGTTGGCACAGCGGCATCCTGAATGGCTGACAGCGCGGCAAGACGGCAGTACGATCTGGTGGGAAGGCAAGGTACACCAGCGAGTCTGGTTAAATCCTCTGCGCCCTGATGTACAGAAGTTTATGACCGATTTGATGGTTGAGATAGTCTCTAACTACGATATTGACGGTATCCAGCTAGACGATCATTTTGGCTATCCTTCAGAGTTGGGCTACGACGACTTTACGGTAGCTCTTTATCAGGAAGAACATGATGGCGCATTACCACCAGCAGATCCGCAGGATAAGCAGTGGGTGCAGTGGCGGGCAGATAAAATAACCGATTACGTAGAAACTTTGTTTCAGGAAATCAAACGGCATAATCCCCACGCCATAGTTTCTGTCTCCCCGAATCCTCAACATTTTTCCCTTAATTCCTTTCTCCTGGACTGGTATCGCTGGGAGCGAAAAGGTCTAATTGAAGAACTAATTGTCCAGGTCTATCGCGATGGCAACGACAGCTTTATCAGAGAACTAGAACAGCCCGAAATTCAAGCAGCAAGAGAACATATTCCCGTCGCCATTGGCATCCTATCAGGTTTAAAAGGTCGTAATGTTCTTTGGCACAAAATAGCACGACAGGTTAAAATTGCCCGCGAACGTGAGTATGCTGGAGTATCTTTTTTCTTTTACGAAAGTCTCTGGAATCTAACAACAGAGTCTCACACTAGAAGACAGGCGGCACTGAAAAATTTATTCCACCATCATGCCCAACGTCCTCAAGTATCAGAAACGGCTGAATGCGAATTTGTCTCTCAGCACTAGTAACTGGGGAAATTAATTTGGGAACAATGACTTGAGGGTGTGCAGCGGGGAGAACCCAGTATTTACATGGACAGTAAACTAAAATATTTAACCATTGAAGACTATAGCGTTCTTTTGGAGCAAGCTCAGATAGCCACCTACAAACAGCACGACATAATTCTCAAGGAGGGTCGATTATCAGAGGCGATTTACCTAGTCCACAAAGGAGTTGTCAGAATTGAAAGAGCCGCGACAGGCAGAGATGTGGCGATCGCTTTTCTCGAACCTGGTGAGGTATTTGGCGAAATTTCTTTTTTGGAGGGTGTTCCTACTACTAGCGCTGTCATTGCTCAAGAAGATGTTGAAGTTTGCGTCATTGGGCAGCAGCAGCTTGCAGGATTGCTAGCGGCTAAACCGGGGTTATCAGATCGTTTTTATCAGTCTTTGGCTCACAATCTTTCCAGTCGCCTACACCAAACTTCCTCTTTGATATCTCACCTCATGCGGCGAGTACGAGTTGCTCCAGAGTATAGTGGGCATCGCACAGGGCAAATAGGTCAAGACGAAATTCCTCCCGAGTTAATCTCGGAAACAGAGCTATTTAAAGAGAATTTAAGTAATATTGAGCAATTGATTAGAAATCGCGAACTTAGCGAAACTGAAGCTCAGGTGCAGCTAAATAAAGTCTGCAATATGCTGATCAACACCCTCAGAGAGCAAATTATTCAAGAGCCAGAAATTCAGGCGGCAATTGGCACATTTATCTTTCGCGAAACCTTTCCTTATTTTATGCTCAGTAGCTTTTTGGATCGGGCTTTTCGTCGTCCAGGAGGTTACGTCAGTGATTCTTACATTACCGAACTGCTATCCCAAAATGAACCCCAAGGAGATGGCTACCTGGGGATTTACCTCGATCGCTGGATTCGCGCAAGACCAACCTGCTTGGCTCTCAAGCATCGAGGCGGAATTATTACCGAAACCATCAAACATCTGACTGCTAACTGGACAGAATCTAGTCCCCTACCGATAACCAGTATTGCCAGTGGTTCAGCACCAGAAATTTTGGATCTCTACTTCCAGGCTGAACCGCCCGATGTTCATGTCACCTGTATTGATTTTAATCATCAGGAAATATCTTTGGCTGCCAGCATATCTCACAAGTGGGGGCTACAAGACCACATTACCTTTGTGCAGGATAATTTCTTTTTGATGGCAGAAGGCTATAGTCAGATTGATATTCCCCCCCAAAAGATGATTTATAGCGTCAGTATGGCGAACTGTTTGCGCGATCGCGAATTTATTTTGATCCTCGACTGGATTTATGATCATCTTTTGCCCGACGGCATAGTTATTTTGGGTAATCTCCATGCCGCCAACCCTGATCGCGTGTTACTAGAGCATATTTTGGAATGGGAGTCAAGTTATCGCTGTGCTGATGATCTGCAGTCCTTGTTTTCTCGTTCTAAGTTTCGTTCTCTGCCTCTATCGATTCAGTCTGATGAGTACGGTGTAGAGCTATTTACCGTCTGTAAGAAGGCTTGGGAAAACCTTTGACATTGAGCATTGAACATTGAACATTAAACATTGAGCATTTAAGACTTTTTGGTGGAGAGATAGTTATCTATACTGGCAGAGTAGGTTAGCAATTAACTAACTTGTTCTCTCGGAAATAATAATTCTGCCGATAAATAAATGCTAGAAATAATCCTTGAACCGTTGCAGTTTAGTTTTATGCAGCGATCGCTAGTGGTGGCGATTACGGTAGGCGTGATCTGCGCGGTGGTGGGTAGTTATCTGATGGTGCAGCGATTGGCGCTGTTGGGAGATGCCATTAGTCATTCTGTATTGCCTGGATTGGCGATCGCTTATTTGGTTGACGCCAATATTTTTTTGGGGGCTTTTATTGCGGGAATTATCAGTACTGTCCTTATCAACGTAATTAGTACTAGGTCGAATATTAAGGAAGATACCGCTATGGGTATTGTTTTCTCGGCGTTTTTTGCTCTGGGCATCACCTTAATCACTGTAGTGAAGAAAGATAATAAAATTGATCTTAATCATTTTTTGTTTGGCAACATTCTGGCAGTAGATGGTACTGAAGTTCGCGACACTCTAATCATTGCGGGAATTGTGCTAACGGTTGTCTGTCTGCTGTACAAAGAACTACTGTTTTATACTTTTGATAAATTGGGCGCGCAGGCGGTAGGCTTGCCTGTCGGCTTGCTGGATCTAGGGCTAATGATTTTGATCGGTTTAACAATTGTCGCCAGTCTCAAAGCGGTGGGAGTTATCTTGGTTTTATCGCTGCTGATTACCCCCGCTGCCAGTGCCTATCTTTTGGTAACTCGTCTACATTTGGTTATGCTGTTGGGAATTCTGATTGGTGTAATTTCTAGCATTACGGGGATGTATCTAAGTTACTACTATAATCTACCTTCAGGACCAGCGATCGTCTTGGTGGCATCAGCTATATTTGTCTTAGCTTTGCTGTTTAGTCCTAGTCAGGGATTACTAACTAATCCGACTCAATCTTTTGGTCAGTCAACCCTAATCAAAGAAATAAAAAGTTTGTTTCCGCGCCGCAACGTTTAACAAACCTGTGAAGGCAATCAAAATTGAGTAACGATTGCCTGGGTCTTTTTACTCAACGGTTATTTTTAAGGTCTAAAATAAAGCTAGCTTCGATCATACCTAAATCCTAATTTTTATGGTTAAGTCTCTTGTGCCTCATTCAGATTCTGTCGCGAATAAATCTGAAACTGCTACTAAAACTGTGGCGCTAGACGTGGGGGGAATGAAATGCGCGGGATGCGTCAAGGCAGTAGAAAGACAGCTTGAGCAAAATTCTGGGGTAGTCTCTGCCTGCGTTAATCTAATTACTGAAGTGGCGGTGGTAGAGTATCAAGCGGCAAATATTGCTCCCGAAACCCTTGCCGAGAAATTAACCAGCACAGGTTTTCCCAGTCAGCTACGGCAAAGCGATCGCAGTATTTATCAAATTGCCGAGGAAAATCAGGCAAAGCGATCGCAGCTTGAGCAAAAGTGGACTAGGCAGCTAGTTACCGCTACGGTGCTGTTGGTGTTTTCGAGTATTGGTCATTTACACCATTTAGGCTTGCCGACAATTCCCATACTGAGTAATATTTGGCTTCACTTTGGTTTGGCAACGTTAGCTCTCTTGATTCCTGGGCGATCGCTATTAGTAGACGGTGGGCGAAGTTTGGTTTTGGGAATGCCCAATATGAACACTCTGGTTGCTTTAGGCACAGTGAGCGCTTATTTAGCCAGTTGTTTTGCTTTGTTCTTACCAAATTTAGGCTGGGAATGTTTTTTTGATGAACCAGTGATGCTGCTGGGCTTTATTTTGCTGGGACGTACCCTAGAGGGAAAAGCCCGTAATCGTGCTTCTGCTGCCCTCGAAAAGCTCGTGACTCTCCAGCCTCCCGTTGCCCGTTTAATTGGCAAGCAGTCAGCAGGAACTCAGGAGACGATTGAGATTCCTGTAGAGCAGGTTAAACCTGGAGAATGGTTACGAGTTCTACCAGGGGAAAAGATCCCTGTCGATGGCAAAGTAATTGCCGGACAAAGCACCGTAGATGAAGCAATGCTGACAGGAGAATCCCTGGCTGTAGTTAAAAGTGCTGGAGATTTAGTTCGGGCGGGGACAATTAATCAGTCAGCAGTAATGACCATGGAAGTTACAGGTATTGGTCAAGATACTACTCTGGCAAAAATTATCAATCTGGTTGGTGATGCTCAAACCCGCAAAGCACCAGTTCAAAAGCTAGCAGATACGATCGCTGGCTATTTTGCCTATGGAGTAATGGTGATCGCCACCGCCACTTTTCTATTTTGGTATTTCATCGGTACCCAGGTTTGGGATTCTGTTTTAACTATTCCCGCTTCTATGACGATGGCAATGGCAACAGGGGTAACTACAGAGACGACATCTCCCCTACTGCTGAGTTTAAAACTGGCGATCGCCGTATTGGTCATTGCCTGTCCCTGCGCTTTGGGTTTGGCTACGCCGACGGCAATTTTGGTCGGTACAAGTATCGGGGCGGAATCGGGTATTTTGATTAAAGGTGGTGATGTTCTCGAACAGGCTCATAAGTTAGAGACGGTGGTGTTTGATAAGACAGGAACCCTAACTGTTGGGAAACCCCAGGTCACGGAATGTATCCCCCTGGCTGATATATCTGCGCCCCAACTACTTCAGATCGCCGCTGCTTTAGAAAGCGGTAGTAATCATCCCCTAGCCCAAGCAATTATTGCCGCCGCCCAGCTACAGGATTTACCTTTACTAGAAGCTAGAGACTTTACGACAGCGATTGGACAGGGCATCTCCGCCATGGTTGTCGCTGAATCAGAATACGAACCAGCATATCTGGGCAATCAGTCATGGTTAAGCAACAACGGGATTGAAGTTAGTAAAATAGCAGAAACAGAGGCTGAATCTTTAGCGGAATCGGGCAAAACAGTTGTTTATTTGGCATATAAGGGCAGATTACAGGGTTTAATTGCCCTAGAAGATAGTTTGCGTGCCGATGCCGAGGCAACCATCGCCCATCTAAAATCTTTAAATCTCAATACAGTCTTGCTGACAGGTGATCGCCCCGAAGTTGCCCAAGCGATCGCCCAGAAACTCAATCTAACTCAGGTTTTTGCCGAGATCAAGCCAGAAGGAAAAGCAGAAGTAATCAAATCCCTCCAGCAAGAGCAAACGGTAGCCATGATTGGCGACGGCATTAACGATGCTCCTGCTCTAGCCCAGGCAGACGTAGGTATTTCTCTGCAACAAGGAACAGATGTCGCGATCGCCACTGCCGACATCGTTTTGATGCGGAATCAACTTCAGGATGTAATTAAGGCGATCGAACTTAGTCGAGCAACGGTCAATAAAATCAAGCAAAATCTTTCCTGGGCTCTGGCTTATAACGCTTTTTCCCTTCCCATTGCCGCAGGGCTTTTACTACCCAAATATGGTTTACTGCTCTCCCCCGTCTGGGCAGCAGCAGCGATGGCATCTAGTTCCTTAATTGTCGTGACCAATTCTTTATTGCTCAACAACTTTATGAGCGGCGATTAACCGTAGACTGCTCTTTACAGCGAAATCTACCCTGGACAAAATCCCTTTGAGCCAAATGTTTCGTTTTGCGTCCTGAAACCCGCTTGCGCCACATTTTAAAGCTGGAGCGCTTCATTTCTCGACGCATTAAGACGATTACTTCTTTCTCCTTCAAACCGAACTGCGCTTCGATCGCAGCAAAGGGAGTGCGATCCTCCCATGCCATTTCCACAACTCGGTCTATAGTTTTTACGTCTAATTCTGGTAACTTCATCAATACGGAAATAAGATTAGGTTTTTATACTTGCATGTTGTTCTTATTATTTCTTAAAATTCATAATTTTGCTTCCTTAGGATGATTGTTAGTTGTCCTAAAGGATACCGCTACGCATATTAGTTGTTAGTTGCTCATTGGTCATGGTTGATTGTTAAATCGAGCTTGCCAAAACGGCGATCGCGCTGCTGAAAAGAGGCGATCGCCTGCCTAAACTGCTCGGTGTCAAAATCTGGCCAAAGGGTATCTGTAACGTAAATTTCTGTATATGCCAGTTGCCACAGCATAAAGTTACTTAGACGCATCTCACCGCTGGTACGGATGAGCAAATCGGGATCGGGGCTAGCAGAAGTGTAAAGGTGTTGAGCGATAGTTTGGTCGTTAATCGCTTCTGTCG
>JBCCNG010000151.1:0-8456 GCA_039025955.1 Cyanobacteria bacterium P01_C01_bin.72
AATTTTTTTAATTGTAATTAACAATAATTAATGCAAAAAATTTGAACTGTGGTATATTCTGAATACGGTATTTATACCGTAAACTAAGCAATTATAAATTGCGCTTTATCAACCATCAGTTATACAAAGAGGAATCTCTCATGGCAAAATCTCAAAAGAAAGCCTTTGTCGAACCAGAACTATTTGTTCACGGTCAGATCGAGGAAATTACCGAGCAAAACAACGCAATCTTCTCCACTGACGTTCCCCAAGGAACTCCTGGAGATCCTAGCCTACCTAACGCTGGCGTACTTGGTTCATAAATGCTGCTGGCAGTGAAAGTAGTCGGTGTAAACTGATTATTTTCCGCTAGTTATTGACAGGCAAAAGTCGAGCTTAGATCTTGGCTTTTGCCTTTATTTAATGATTATTTAATATTCAATTTTTATTGCTACCGATTAAAAATCAAAATCTAGATATGTTAGATGATTCGCCCAGCTCCACTTCTGTAGCGAGCAAAATGGATGATAGTTGTCCTAACTTGGACTTACCGTCCAAAATAAACCGTAGAGATAATTATTATTTTGCTTATGGCTTAAAGATTAAGTCTGCATTTAAACTACCTGAATTAATCGGTTATAACCAGACCGATTTTGACGTAGAAATTAAGCGAGAAGCTATCGAACGATCGCCTTTAAGCAATCTAGATGAGTATTTTTTTTGCTGTGAATCAACCCCAGCCGGACTGTATCTTTTTTGGCAGGGTCTGGGCATGATGCTCATCTCTGGAGGCAAAAGTATTACCATCGACCCGGTAGTCGATTTTGATGAGGCTCGACTTAGATTATTTATCCTCGGTGCAGCTTTAGGGGCAATCTTACACCAGCGTGGATACATTGTGCTTCATGCTAGTGCAGTAGCGATCGCTGGTCAAGGAGTCGTTTTTACCGCCCCCAAAGGTGAAGGAAAATCCACCATGACTGCCACCCTTCATCGTCAGGGTCACAGTTTTATTGCCGATGACGTGGTGGCGATCGACTTTAGCAATCCTGATACACCCCTCATCTATCCTGCTTTCCCCCAGCTTAAACTTTGGCCCGATGCTGTAACCCAGATTGGCAAAAATCCCGAGGATTTGCCCAAGCTAATCAGTCGTCTGGAAAAACGCGACTATCTCTTTGAAGATTTCGATTTACAGCCTGTACCCCTCCAGCAAATCTTTGCCTTGAATACGGCTCAGGCGATCTCCATTGAGACTCTTACGCCCCAAGAGATTCTCTTAACCCTGTTACGCAATATCTATGTTGCTCGCTTTGGCTCATCACTATTACCAGCCAAAAATCCAGCCTTCTTTCTCAAACTAACGCAGTTTGCCCAGCGGGTATCGCTGCTGAAACTGTCGCGCCCCCGCGATTTGGCACTAGTAGCCCAAGTTGCTACCACGGTAGAAAAGTACATCGGTGCTGACAGCAATTCTCGAAACTAGCTATATGGATGGCAGATCGTTTTTTATTAATTAAAAACTCTCAAACTAATGGTATTAGATTGGATTATGCGCTCAACTAAGAATGTTGTGGGCAGTTTTAGCTTAAGATGAGCGTTCTTTAGCCGAGAAACAAATCACAGTTGCCCGATAAGGATATTTTTCGGCTACGCTTGGTATGACAAGCTACTCCATACCCAAGCCATTCAAATTCGACCAATCGTCATGTCATCAGTTGAGTCTCCAGAATTAGAGCTGATCCTTGTCTGCGCCAAAACAAAATTAAACTCAGATGAGTTGCAGCGTCTTAAAATATTAATCCAGCAGGATCTTGACTGGAGTTATTTTATGACTACTGCTAGACTACAGAAAGTAATTCCCTTGATGTATCTTAATCTGGCGCGGATTGCTCACGTTGAACCAAAGGCTCTGCCCCCAGATGTTCTGAGTCGTTTACGTAATTATGCTCAGGCGATCGCCAGATCTAATCTGCTATTTGTGCGCGAACTAAATAGCCTTACTGAATTATTTGCGAGTCAGAATATTGCAGTTATTCCCTATAAAGGATTGATTTTAGCCGCCGACCTCTATGGAGACTTAGCCCTAAGACAGTTTGTCGATCTAGATTTTTTAGTTTCCCGAAGCGAATATGCCCAAGCACAAGCTTTATTAATTCAACAGGGATACTATGCCCCGCCGCAAAACCAGGTTGACTGGGAATGTAGTTTTGCCCATCCCCAAAGAAAAATTGGCGTAGATTTACACCAGGGAATTACCCCTAGCTATTTTCCGTTTTATATTGACTTTCCTGGACTATGGCAACGTCTCAAGCCTGTTTCGATCAGTGGCATTACCATCAACAGTTTTTCTCCAGAGGATCTTCTGATTATTCTTTGTGTCCAGCTAGCCAAAGATTCTCAGTGGACGGCAGAAGTATTGCTCAAGGTCTGCGATATTGCCGAATTACTCCGCGCCTATCCTGAATTAAATTGGGACTTTATCCATCAACAGTGTGCCAAACTGGGTACAAGAAGAATTTTATTATTTGGCTTGGGAGTTAGCGCACAGCTATTACAGGCGCAAATACCAGAACCAGTTCAGCGTCAGATCAAGAGCGATATTATTGTCACCACCTCGGTTAATCAGGTGTGTAGCGAGTTTTTCCAACGTTCTGAACAGTCGTTTCGCGATCGCACTTATGTTGAAAGACCCTACCTAATCAAGCTAGCCAGGGAACGTTGGCAAGATAAAGTGAGCTATTTTACTACCACCACTTTCAGTCCTAATCAAGAAGACTTGGCATTTGTCTCTCTACCACCACAGCTATCTTTTTTATATTACTTGCTGCGACCAGTTCGACTGCTGTTGAAGTACACTTTTGCTGCTAAACAACAGCATAATTCTCAAGATTAATTCTGGGTGGCATACTGTTAGCTGACATTCCGCACATAAATTTTAGTTTTTAATAATTAATTATCTAATTATCTGAATATCAGCCCTAATGCTTATTATGTAATAATTATAGGCTAATAATATTGTGTTGGTGATCGCCTTGATGACTAAATTTTATTTTGATCAGCGATCGCGATCTCAGACTCAAAATCCAGTAAATTCGTTTAATTATTTTTTTGAATGATTTAACTGCGGGATGTCGGATTAAATAGTTAATTTAAAATCTTCTCACCTCTAATTGAGTAGTCTAACAATTCAATCGGATGTAGTAACCTCACTTTTGAACCCTGTTGGTCTAGATGCTTTTGAATTTGTAGAGAACAGCCAGGATTGGGAGAGGCAATCACCTTTGCCCCTGTATCAACAAGATTTTTTGCCTTCTGTCTGCCTAACTCATCTGCTGTTTCTGGTTGCAACATGTTGTAAATGCCAGCGCTACCACAGCACAAACTCGCATCAAGAGGTTCATGAAGTTTCACTCCAGGAATTTGCTGCAATAGTTGGCGAGGCTGCAAACTAATTTTTTGACCGTGGAGTAAATGACAGGCATCTTGATAAACCAGATTTAGTTCCGTCGATGTTATGGGATGAAGTTCGCTACTCAACTCAATTTCCGCCAAAAATTCTTGAATATCTTTGACCTGACGAGAAAAGTCTACTGCCTTTTGATGGTATTGAGGATCGTTTGCCAAAATATGACCATATTCCTTGAGTGTATGTCCACACCCCGCAGCGTTGATGATAATGGCATCTAAATCTTGATCGGCAAAACTATCAATCATCTGTCTGGCTAAAGCCTGCGCCTGTGCCTCCTGTCCCTGATGGGCAGGTAATGCTGCACAACAACCCTGAGTCGGAGGAATCACCACCTCACAACCATTGGCGGTTAACACCCTGACGGTAGCCTCATTGACAGGAGAAAAGAAGAGACGCTGTACGCAGCCGAGGATCATTCCTACCCGATAACGTTTTTCTCCTTGAGCAGGAATAATATCAGACAGATGACTACTCCAGGCACTACTATTGACTACTGGCAGGATCGCTTCCATTGCTGCCAGACGCGGCACAAACTTATTTAATAAACCTGCTTGGCGTACTAGCCGCTGTAGTCCCGATTTTTGATATAGCCAAAAGAAAGGAAGTAGATTACGTAAACGGTTAGGATAGGGAAACAGATTAAAAATTAGACTTCTAATCAGGCGATCGGGCAAACTACGGGTAAGATTCCGCTCAATCTGAGGACGAGTAGCGGCAATTAGCTGATCGTACTGTACACCAGAGGGACAGGTAGTAACACAAGCCAGACAGCCAAGACAGGAATCGAAATGTTGAGTCGTTGTGGTATCAATTGTGGCTTCGCCCTGATTGATCGCATCCATTAAGTAGATTCTTCCTCTAGGTGAATCCATTTCCTTGCCAATAATTCGGTAGCTAGGACAGGTTGCAAGACAAAAACCACAGTGGACGCAGGAATCAATCAATTCTGGTTTGGGAGGATCTTGAGGATCGAAGTTAGTCATTTATCTTGCTTTTGTTTAATCCTTAGTCTGGTCTATTTTTGCTGAAGGAGGTAAGTGATTGTTTAACCTGAAAATTATTCTAGCTAGTATTGCGCTCATAAAGTTTGACTGCTAACAATTCAAATAGTATTTTGTCCCTGAATTTCTGATGTTGATAATCTCAACAATTACTATGATGTGAGCTTAAAACATGCTCGTTTAGCGCAACTATTAGCTCAAGAGAACTTTACCTTTAAATGTTTGGATATTAGCGATCGCGCAAGGTAAACCAGTATATTTTCACCATCATGGCAAGATGAAGCGATATTTTACCTATATCGATGATATTTTGATTTAATTACATGCTCAATGCTCAATATTAAATACTAAATACTAACTGGCTTAAGGGTGAATTGTACCATCGGGCATTACTGTTCCCTTCCAACTTACACCACTTAAAACGCTATTTTTTAAATTAGCACCCCGTAGATTTGCGCCTCGAAGGTAGACATCAACTAAGCTGGCATTTTCTAAATTAACTTTTTCTAAGTTAGCTTTGAATAAGAGAGCAAATCTAAAATTAGCATTTTGTAGGTTAGCATTTTGTAAATTAGCTCCTGTTAAATTAGCCGAACGTAAATCGATTCTGCTATTTCCTTGAGAGCTAGATAGACTTAGCTGAGATATAGTTGCCAGACTGCTGTTGCCGCGATCAGTATCTGTTAGAATAGCTCCTGCCAAGATAGCACTGCGTAGATTTGCCGAGCGTAAATTTGCTCCCTGTAGTGTTGCCGATTCTAAATTCGACTGACGCAAACTACACCCACTCAGATCAGCGCGATTGAAGCTAGCATAGCTCAAATCTGCACTGGTAAAGTTAGCTTCACTCAAATCTGCACGGGTGAAATCGGCTCCGCTCAAATCTACTCCTGTTAAATCTGCCCCACTCAGATTAGCTCTACTTAAATTTGCCCCACTCAGATTAGCTCTACTTAAATTTGCCCCACTTAGATCGGCGTCGGCTAAATTGGCATCACGAAAAAACGATTGACTTAAATTTGCCTGACTGAAATCTACTCTCGCAAGAGAAGCTTTTTCCAAGTTTGCCCAACTAAGATCTGCTCCTGCTAAATCTGCACTATCGAGGTTGGCTTCTGCCATGTTGGTCTTAATTAACCGAGCATTGCTTAAATTCGCCCGACTAAAATTGGCTTGACTGAGGTTAGTACCACTAAAATTTGCCCAGTCAAGCTCAGTTCGGCTGAAGTCTATATTGGCTAATTCAACCTGTAAAATCTGAATTTGACTGAGATTAGCACGACTAAAATCTTTATTGCCCTGTTTATAGAGCAGTACTAACTCTTCTGCATTCATTGGATTAAATTGTCATTTTCACAACTAGCGCGAGAATACTATTTCTAGAATTCCCGATCGCTTCTCTAAAATAACAGTAAATTTTAAAAGCTAATAGAAGCCGTTAGATTACATTTAGTATCCGGGATCATTTGTCTTTCTTTAGCAGAGCAATAATTTACCGATTATTATTTTATGAGCGTCTTTCAATTTCTTGGGTCAACAACTGCCATTCTGTTGATACTTTTGACGGGATTTTGAGCGCCAACTGCCGATTATTTTGCAAGGGAACGGATAGTTTTAGGCTTTGCTTGGCTTTTATTTGGTTTATGATTGGCGTTAAGTCATATTGACCAACATTCGGTGCAGGAGCAGATTTTTGATAAGCATCGGCAACATTAAAAACATTACCCCCAGAGGTAATGATTTCTAAAGGTTGAGGGTGAGCGAAAGAACTCACCCCAGGAAATCCCACCAGCCTTAAGTAGAAATGTGTCTCTGCACCCTGGCTATTTTCTGGGAATAATAATACTTGCCAGGTATTGCCCTCACGGTCTTTCAGAGAATCTTGAGCATGATAGCGTAATACATTAGGAGTTTCATGATGTTGTCGCAGTAAGGCGACCGCCTGATTGCAAGCTAACCCTGAACTAAGGATTAAAATTAGACTGACAGTGAGTAAGCAGTTTAGCCACAGATGACAAGCTTTGACAACTATGCTCCGTGTGAATAAATTAGTTTGTCGCTTAAACATGCAAAAATCCTACTAACGGGACTTAAACAGAAACCAAGTCTAAACATAGCCTAAAGCTACATCATAGTTCATTTGCACAAAGCTGTCTTAATAAGCATCACCGTTTAATTTGTCTTTTTCAGGCGATCGCTAAAATCAAAGACGAGCAGCAAAAAAGTAGTTTTATTGAAGCAGAAGATAATAATAATTAATTTTTCAGAGATGTTACTCAGGAAGAAGATAAGTCGCGTATTCGGACTACACCCTTACCTCAATTTTTAGAGATCGCACGTAACTTAGCCCTTAATTTATATCGAGATGCTGGATTCTCCAACAGTTGAAGACTATCATCAAATCTTGAAGTCTTAAAAGCTAAGACCAGACAAAAACTCCCGACCATTTTAACTGTTGCTTGGGCAGTGGAGGCTGCTGCTTATCTGGGAGGATATCTTGAACATCGTCGTCAGACTCCCATTGGAATCAAAGTTCTTTGGCGTGGTTGGTTAAAATTACACGACCTTTGTGAAGGCTGGAAGCTTGCCCGAAACACTTAACGGGAAAAGTCAGGACAGTAATTGCTTTGTTTAAATCCAGATCGCGCTTACAAGTAGGCGCAATATGATATCAGAAGATATTACGCAAGAGGAGAAAGCTGTTTAAAATATTTGATTAAAGTTTCTCCTCAAGAGAATGCTGCAATGCTCAGCACACTAGCCTTCTAGCATAAGCGATCGCTGAAATATAAGTCAATGCGGAAGCTGTAATTATATACCTCTAGTTTTTTGTGACCAGACTTTGGTAGGCAAACCCCAGATATAAATAAATCCTTCTGCTGCTTTATGGTCAAATTCATCCTCTGCGCCGTAGGTAGCCAAGTCAGGGGCGTAGATAGAGTTATCGGACTGACGACCAACGATGGTGGCGTTACCTTTGAATAGCTTGATACGTACATCTCCTGAAACTCTTTGCTGAGTCTGCTGGATAAAGCCATCTAAGGCTGCTTTGAGGGGACTGTACCACAAGCCTCGATAAATCAATTCGCCATAGGACTGTTCAATCCCTCGTTTGTATTGGGTAACGTCTGCCGTTAAGGTGAGGCTCTCTAAGTCACGGTGGGCATGAATCAAAACTAGCAGGGCTGGTGCTTCGTAGATTTCTCTGGATTTGATACCCACTACACGGTTTTCTAGCATATCGATGCGACCAATACCGTGCTTACCAACAGTTTCGTTTAACTGGCTAATTAAAGCTACAGGAGCTAGTTGTTCTCCGTTGATAGTAGTGGGGACACCCTGTTCAAAACCAATGGTAATATATTCTGGCTCGTCGGGAGCATCGGCGATCGCCTTAGTCATGAGATAGATTTCTTCAGGAGGCTCAGTCATGGGGTCTTCGAGGATTCCCGCTTCAATACTACGTCCAAGTAAATTGCGATCAATGCTGTAGGGAGAAGATTTTTTAACAGGAAACTCTAAGCCAAACTGTTCACCATAGGAAATAGCTTCTTCCCGACTCATGCCCCATTCTCTAGCGGGAGCAAGGACTTTCAGATTAGGATTGAGTGCCATGATGCCCACATCAAAGCGCACCTGATCATTACCTTTGGCAGTACAGCCATGGGCTACGGCATCCGCGCCATATTTTGCCGCTGCTTCTACCAGTAATTTGGCAATTAGAGGGCGTGCTAAAGCAGTTGAGAGGGGATAGCGGTCTTCATAAAGGGTGTTTGCCTGAATTGCGGGAAAAGCATAATCTTTAACAAAACTCTCCGTCGCATCGGCAACTAAAGATTCGGCTGCACCACATTTTAAAGCCTTCTTTTGAATTGGCTCTAGCTCATCTCCCTGTCCTAAGTCCGCCGCCAGAGTAATTACTTCTTTGACTCCCCACTCATTTTTTAGATAAGGAATACATACGGTGGTATCTACTCCCCCTGAGTAAGCTAAAACAACTTTAT
>JBCCNG010000152.1:0-8446 GCA_039025955.1 Cyanobacteria bacterium P01_C01_bin.72
CTTCATTCCCGCGACAACTTCATCAATTAAGTCGTAGTTGTGTATTAACCCTACCGTCGGGTTGTCATTTAACATTTAACATTGAGCATTTAACATTGAGCATTGAGCATCACCTATTACTCTTTACTCCTGTACAGACAAGGCATGCCTTGTCTCTAACTTACTTCTTACTTCTTATTCCAGCCAAAGGATTATCTGTAGCGATCAACTTTCTCAATCTCTCAAATACTTTTCTCCCTGTTTCTGGCGGTAAAAAGTAGCGCAGAGCAAACTTCAACAATAATTTTTGCATAAAACTTTGTCGTAGAATTGGCAGATGTTTTTGTATCGACCAGCGTAAATGTTGACCTGCGGCTTGGGTTTGCTCAGAGTCTTGACCATGTTGTAGATATAGGCTGGCAATGTATAGATGTAAATTAGCTTCTGTGCGAGAGCGTAAATATTGTAGATGGGAGGGAGCAGCGCGATATGCTTTCTCAACCGTAAATAAAGCCTGCTGATACATTTGTTCGGTGTTGGAAGTCGCAGAGCCAACAGCCCGCCGATAGAGAATTTGATGTTGAGGAATGACGACAAAGTGACCGATCGCCGCCAGCCGTAGCCACATGTCCCAATCTTCGCAGCCATTACAGTTGGCATCAAACTCCCCCGCCTGAGATAATGCCTCTCGGCAGACTAAGATATTTGAACCACTATGAATAAAATCTCCCTGTAATAATTGAGGATATACATCTCCCTCATACCGATAACTTGGTGAGGAGTGATAAACATAGCCATCGGGCTGTTCGTCCATAAAATAAGTCCAACTATAGGCGGCGATCGCCTTTGGTGTTTGTTGGAGAGCCTGAAACTGTCGCTCCAGTTTATCCGCTACCCAAAGATCGTCGGCATCCAAAAAGGCGATATATGTTCCCCTAGCCTTGGCAATGCCCAAATTACGCGCCTGGGCTACTCCACCATTAGCCGAAGAGAGCAACTTTAAACGTGGTTCATCAATTGCGGCAACTATTTCTGAAGTATTGTCTGTAGAGCCATCATTAACGACAATCAACTCCCAATCAGCGATCGTTTGTTGTCGAACTGCATCAATCGTTTCGGCGATCGTCTTAGCTGCATTATAAGCAGGGATTATAACAGAGATTATAGGCATTAAGTTATGCTGATCAATGATTATTGCTTTGCTGTAACTCGGCTTTTCGTATCAGAATTTACAGAAATTAATCCAAAAATAAAATTTATCTTGCGATAGATGATAAGTAAGAATTTTCGTTCTAAGGTACAGAGGAATAAAATTATAGGATTTTCTCTATGGACATTATCTCTATCATTGTTAGCCTAATTGTAACTGCTATTAGTTTACTTATTATTTCTCAATTGCCCTTGGGAATTAAGATTGACAGCATTCAAAAGAGTATTTTAGCGGCAGTAGTTTTTGGCATTCTCAATGCCTTTCTCAAGCCGATTCTGACAGGATTTGGCTTATTTAACGTTTTAACTTTTGGTTTGACTTCGTTTATTGCCAACGTAATTATTTTCGGCTTATCTGCTTTGTTAATTCAAGGATTTAGCCTGCAAAACAAAGTTGTGAGTCCGATTATTGGTGCATTAGCCTTGAGTATTATTAATTCCCTCGTCTTTAAACTTTTGGCAACTTTGGGCATAGTCGCAGCATCGGTGTAGAAGCTAACTTCAGAAATAAGCAAATTATCTTTAATTGATTGAGATCGCTTTAACTTGCGGTCTTTTTTTGTGCTAGTAGCCTCTGGCTTGATAAGGTGTAGATATGCAAGTTGGGGATTACGCCATGGACTTATCAGATCTAGTATCCTTCCTGCAACAAGAAACCAGCCTGGGAGATTTACCCCAAGAAATTTTAACAGCGATCGCCAATTCGGCTACAGAACATAGTATTGCGGCGGATTCTACCTTAATTAAGGAACAGGTTGAGCCAGAAGGTTTATATATAGTTCACTCGGGCAAGTTAGCTAGCAGCAGCACCCTCGAATCCATTTCCAGCAGCCTGCTATCGGGGACGATCTTAAATCTCTATGCCCTGCTACTCGAACAGCCAACTCAGTATCAGGTGACAACCATTACTGAGGTTCAACTGTGGTTTATTGAACGCTCCAGGTTTTTAGAATTAAAGCAACAGTATCCAGCTATAACTCAGGCTTTTTCTCAACAGCTAGCCAGTCAGGTTCAGGAATTATCCGAACAGTTACTCTTAGAACAAGAGCGTCAGATAACCCTCAGACCATACCTGGTAAGCAAAGCCAAGCGGGGGGTAATTGGTAAAAGTCGTTATGCAACAAGACTGCGATCGCAAATTAAACAGGCTTCAGATACCAGAGAATCAGTCTTAATTTTTGGTGAGCCTGGGTTAGAAAAAGACAATCTAGCGGCGTTAATTCACTTTGGCTCTAGCTATCGTCGTCAGCCGATCATTAAGCTTGACTGTGCCAAGCTACAGACTAGCGGGGCGGAATTATTTGGTCGTAGCGGTGGCAAACCTGGGTTGATTGCCAGTTTGCAGACAGGAACTTTAGTTTTCAATAATATTCATCTTTTGCCCGAAGAACTAGTACCGGCGATCGCCAATTTGCTCAAAACTAGTGAGTATATCCCTGTAACCCGTCAAGGAGAAGTAGCTGAACCACAGGTATCTCAGGCGCGTCTAATTCTGATCTCGGAGCAAAATATTACCGCAATTAATTCCGCAGTGGCAAGTCTGATTAAAGTTCCTCCCCTCAGAGTCCGCAAGGCGGATTTAGATGAACAGATCAATTACTATCTCAAACTGCTTAGTAGAGATAAATGTCTCGGCAAAAATAGGATTACCCTCGAAGCAGTAAGAAACCTTCAGGCTTATGATTTTCCTAATAACCTGCGGGAATTAGAAAATATTATTGAACGAGCCCTGGTTCAGCTTCAAGGCTGCGACGAGATTACCGAAGATGTTGTTTGGCAGTCTCAAAGTAAAAAGAAACAGTATCGCTTAAATCTACTCAACAAATATCCTCAGCTGCGCTATTTCCTCAAAAGTGACTGGTTTCCCAGCAAAATCAACTATGGCTTTACTCTCAGCTTCTTTGCTTTCATTATTCTGGTTCTATTTCTCGCGCCCCAAAACCGTCAAGAAAACTTTGCTCTCAATATGTTTTGGGCTTGGTGGTGGCCTCTAATTCTGGTGGCATTTCCCTTTGTGGGTAGGTTGTGGTGTGCTTTTTGTCCCTTTATGATCTACGGCGAAATTACGCAAAAATTATCCCTGATTTTTTTCCCCCGACGGTTAAAGAAATGGCCTAGAGAGTCAGCCGAACGTTGGGGGGGCTGGTTTTTGTTTGGTTTATTTGCCCTAATTCTGCTGTGGGAAGAACTTTGGAATCTGGAAAATACTGCCTATCTTTCTGCCTGTCTGCTATTGTTAATTACCGCAGGAGCAATGATCTTCTCGACTATCTTTGAGCGCCGTTTTTGGTGTCGCTACCTTTGTCCCATTGGAGGAATGAACGGTCTGTTTGCCAAACTAGCAATTACAGAATTACGGGCGCAGCAGGGTACTTGTTCGGCGGAATGTAGCACCTATCAATGTTATAAAGGCGGTGTTGCTAAAGGGGAAGGTCAAGAAACCAATGGCTGTCCTCTTTATTCCCATCCCGCCCAGCTAGCGGATAATAGAAATTGTGTTCTCTGCGCAACCTGTCTTAAAGCCTGCCCCCACCGCTCTGTTGAATTTAATTTGCGCCCTCCTGGGATTGAACTCTGGACGACTCACACACCCCATGGCTATGAAGTGGCGCTGCTGTTTTTGCTGCTTAATGTCGTCTTTCTCCACCGCCTACCAGAGATAGCAGCCCGACTGGGGATAAATTTTCATTTAGAAAGTTTTGGCTACCATGCTTCAATCTCGGTAATTGTTTTGAGTACGCCGATTATCCTCCCCTTGCTTGCCCAAGGTGTAAATTTACTGCTGGGTAAACTAAACAGCAGATATAAACCCCGTAAGTTTGTCGAGTTAGCCTATGGTTATTTACCTCTGGTACTTCTGGGAAACCTAGCTCATTATTTAGATTTAGGGCTGAATGAAGGAGGCAGAATACTCCCTGTAACTATGGCAACTTTTGGCTTCGATGGGGCTGGTTTACCGATAGTTGTTGCTCATCCCGCCGTGATCGCTTTTCTTCAGGGTACTTCTTTATTACTGGGTGTACTGCTGGCAATTTTATTAACCCAAAAAATAGCCCGTCAGCAGTTTAAGTATCTTCTGCCCCAATTTAGTGCGATCGCTTTTTTAGCCTGGAGTATGTGGCAAGTAATTGTAAAGTTTTAATTTCTCAAATTCTCAAAATTTTAATGAAGTACTAATTTTAAAGTGATGATCCAGTAACACAATAAATTGAAGTAAGTAAGCAATTTATCAGTTATGAAACAAGTACTACTATTTCTGGCGACACTGGTAGTAGCCGCAAGTCCCACCGTAGCAAAAGCTAACAATAGTATGAGTGAAGCAGAAGTATTAACGTCTGCTAGTTTTACAGGTGAAAACGGTCATGAAGTAAGTGGCAGTGTTCAAATCGTCCAAGAGGGAGATATTCAGTATTTAGTACTGGGAAATGATTTTAAGTTTGATGGTGCGCCCGATCCAAAGCTTGGTTTTTCTCAGAATGACAAATTTGTTGAGGATAGTTTATTTTCTGGTTTAAATCTGGATGAAGGGAAGCAAATTTATCGTTTACCTGCTGACTTTGATGCTGCTCAGTATGATGAAGTAACAGTTTGGTGCGATAAGTTTGACGTATCCTTAGCAGAAGCTAAATATTAACTAGATTTTCCATCTTGCTGAGTTACTGTTGGGAGCATGCCACTCATGCAACTGAGCAATTATACTTGTTGCCGAGAAACGTTTTTTCTTCGATTTTTTCGCACTTGAAAAACACAAAAACTAGTAGTGTAAAGAAGTAAGATGCTCCCGTCACTTTTGGATATTATAGTCGTTTTAATTAATTTTGATACATTACGCCTGATGTGAATTAAAAGACTTTAGAATCTATTGTTTATAATATATGTCAGCTATAGTTTTGCTTAATTTTACTATTTTCAGTTCAGTCTTACTGCTTTCTCAAAAGCTAATCAACATCAGGCGTATATTATAATTTGCTCTTCTGGGAGATTAAGCAGTTATGTTTCTCGTAAAAACCAAATCTTTTTCTGACGATAATTCGAGATTATAACTATAGCCAGCTTCAGTAAAATCTTTAATATCATTAGCACTTTTAATCTGATTTTTAATTATGTAGCTCGCCATCATCCCCCGAGCTTTTTTAGCATAAAAACTAATAATTTTATATTTACCATTTTTCCAGTCTTTAAATACGGGAGTGATAATTTCTCCTGGCAGTAATTTGGGGTTTACGGCTTTAAAATATTCATTAGAAGCCAGATTAACAATAATTTTTGACTCTAACTTTTCTAGCTGCTGATTAATAACCTGAGTCAATTTATCCCCCCAAAATTCATAAAGGGTATTTGCGGCTAAATCCTGTAGCTTACCATGGGCGATTTTTGTTCCCATTTCCAGGCGATAAGGTTGAATCAGATCAAGGGGACGCAGCACTCCATATAAACCAGAGAGAATTCGTAAATGATCCTGGGCAAACTCAAAATCCTCTACGGTATAGCTATCTACCGCCATTCCCTGATACACATCCCCCTGAAATGCTAGTAATGCCTGTTTAGCATTTGTATCATCATAGTTTGCTTGCCAAGTCTTAAAGCGATCGCTGTTTAATTGCCCCAGCTTATCGCTAATCTTCATGAGGGCAGAAATCTCTGTGGCTGATAAAATTCGCAGTTGCTCAACTAGTCTGGCTGTGTCAGCAACAAATTCTGGTTGGGAGAAGCGCTTGATCGGCGCAGCAGTTTCAAAATCGAGAGTCTTGGCAGGAGAGATTAAGATCAGCACTGGTTTTGGTAATATTTCGCTCTAACTTATTGTATATAAGAGATTGCTAATCTATAAAAAACGAATGTGGGACTGTGGCTAAGTAAAAGATCATTCTTTAGGATTGCGACCATATTGATTTGGACCAGATTCGCTATCTTGCAGCATAAAGAAGAGCAAAACCAGACTGCCGAAGGGAATAAAATTAATCAAACACCACCAGCCACTTTTGCCAGTATCATGAAGCCTACGGATTGTTACGGCTAAGGAAGGCAAGAATACGCCGAAATTGTAAATGTAAAATAGCAGTAATACCAAGCCTCCTAGCTCCTGTGGTAATAAGGCAGAAAAAAGTAATATTGATAAATTGATCAAAAAGTTAATTAGATTGAAATACCAAAATTCGCTTCTTCTTGCTCTACCGTGAAACCGAGTGTATTGCTTTAATACTTTTGTGTACCAGTTCATTGATCTAATTTCTGACTTAAGATTATAACTTTAAAAACTGCTCACAATTATAAATCAGCCTAGCGATCGCTTTACACCGTATTACATCATAGCTGTTGGGAAGAGAAAATAAGCTAGATTAGATAGACCAAAAACGACTTAAACTTAATTTGACTTCTAGAAGACGCTTTCAGGACATCCTAGTTAATATTCCTCTGCTGCTACGTTTGGTTTGGCAAGCTACCCCCTTATTCCTCTTGCTCTCGCTGGCAATTCAGGTGTTTCAGTCAGCAATTCCCGCCACAATGCTGCTGATCAATAAGAAAATTATCGATCTGGTAATTGCCAATTGGGGCAATGCTGATTTTGTCTGGCGACCATTAATTATCTTGGTCGCAATTAGATTTACGGTTAGCCTGGGGCGAGCAGTTTTGAATCACACTGGTCTTTATGTAAATCAGGTTTTTAAAGATCGCCTGAATCTCCACACTAAGTTTGTCTTACTAGAAAAGTCTGCCCAATTGGATCTGGCACATTTTGAATCTTCCGAGTTTTACGATACTCTCGCCCGCGCCCAAAATACTAGTAGCAACCATCCAGTTAAGGTAATTCAAACTTTAACAGGACTATTCGGACAGGGAGTTACTCTAGTTAGTTTGCTGGGAATTTTGTTGCAGTTTCATCTAGCAATTGTTCCTCTACTATTTCTTACTGTCTTGCCTTCTTTTTGGACGAGTATTGTTTATTCGGGGCGGCGCTTTTGGATGACGCGAATGGAGACGGAAAGTGGGCGCTTATCTAACTATATCCAGCGGGTTTTAACCAGTCCTGAATTTGCTAAAGAAGTGCGGCTATTTAACTTAGGTGGGCATCTACTAGGACAGTGGCGAGACATTCGGCTGGATTTTAACAGTAAGTCTGCGGCGATCGCTTCAGAATATACGAGGATGCGCGGCATTTCTGGAGTTTTGGTCAATAGCGGCTTTTATTTTGCCTATGGCTGGACACTAATTCGGGCGATCGCTGGTCAGATTTCCGTGGGGGACTTGACCATGTACACGGGAGCATTTGCGCAAGCACAGCAGTTATTACCCGCAATTTTAGAAAATGTTGCCAGAATCTATGAGTCGAATCTGTATGTTTCTCAGTATTTTGATTTTCTTAATCTGCAACCCCAGGTAATTAATCTTAGTCGCCCCAAGCTTTTTCCTCAGCCAATCAAACAGGGGTTATCAATCCGCAACGTTAGCTTTACCTATCCAGGGGCAGCCCAACCCACCCTCCGTAATCTCAATTTAGAGGTCAATCCTGGGGAAAGTATCGCTCTGGTAGGCTTAAACGGGGCAGGGAAAACAACTCTCCTTAAGCTAATTAGCCGACTATACGATGTGGATACAGGAGAGATCGCCATTGACGGTATTCCCTTAACCGCGATTGAGCTAGCGTCACTGCATCAAAATATTGGTGTATTGAATCAAGACTTTGCCCGTTACCAGCTTAGTGCCAAAGACAACATCAGCTTTGGTAATTTACGCCACAGGGAAAATCAAGCTCGAATTGAGCAGGCGGCTCTTGATTCAGGAGCAGATCGGGTAGTTGATACCTTGGAAGCTGGCTACCAAACCCGCTTAGGCAAAATGTTTAAGGATGGTGTCGATCTTTCTGGGGGACAGTGGCAAAAAATTGGTATGGCAAGAGCCTTTATGACCGATGCGCCGATTTTAATTTTAGATGAACCTACCGCTGCCCTTGATGCGATCGCTGAATATGAATTATTCGAGAAATTTCGCACTCTCACCGCTGGCAAAATGACCTTTTTTGTTAGTCATCGTTTTTCTACGGTACAGTTGGCAGATAGGATTGTGGTTTTAGAACAGAGCAGAATTGTCGAAGTTGGCTCTCATCAAGAATTAATGGCACAAAATGGCTTATATCGTGAGATGTTTCTCAAACAGGCATCTAGTTATAATTTACACCTGATGTGAAATAGCTTCGTTCGACAAACCTGTTAATTATTATCTAATCCTGACAAGTTAAGGGTGTGTGTTGTTTGTCAAA
>JBCCNG010000153.1:0-8444 GCA_039025955.1 Cyanobacteria bacterium P01_C01_bin.72
GAATCTAATCTTGTACGACTATAAAACCCGTACCAAAAAGTTTCAGTACGGGTTGTGTGTTCGAGTAGAAATGCTTAAATTCGAGCGATAGAGCTAAAACGTTTGGGGATTCTGTTCTTGATTAAGATCAATACTATAGTTGGTCGCTAGTTCTTTCTCTGAGGTTTCTGCTGTCTTCACTCGTCCATTCTGGCTGCGGCTACCATTATTACCACTACCGCCAGAGCCTTTGCCTTTCTTGTCTCCCTTAATTAAGGATTCTAGACCCTTAATCAAAATGTAGAGGGACGGCACTAAAAACAACGTTAATGCCGTGGCAAAAAGCATCCCGCCAAATACCGCTGTACCTAATGACCAGCGACTAGAAGCACCCGCCCCCGTAGCAACCACCAGAGGATAGAAGCCGACTAAGCTAGAAATAGCAGTCATCAGAATGGGGCGAAAACGTTCTTGCCCTGCTTTAATTGCTGCTTTGGTATTATTCAAGCCCTGCTCTTTAAGCTGGTTAGCATATTCAACAATCAGAATGGCATTTTTACTAGCTAGCCCAATCAGCATCACTAGACCAACTTGAACATAAACATCATTATTGATGATGGGCCAAATACTCCCAGCCTGGAGAATATTAGCTCTTAACCAAATGGCGGCGATCGCTCCTAATACCGCTAAAGGTACGGTGAGCATGATAATAATCGGATCGACATAGCTTTCATACTGGGCAGCTAAAACCAGAAACGCCATTAATAATCCTAAACCAAAGATGAGTGCCGACTGTCCCCCCGCCGATTTTTCTTCTAGGGCTGTACCTGTCCACTCATAACCCAAGCTATTGGGTAAAGTTGCTGCTGCTACCTCCTCCATGGCTTGAATCGCCTGTCCAGTACTGTAGCCAGGAGCAGGTGAACCCTGAATTTTGATTGCTCGGAAGAGATTGTAGTGGGTAATGGTTTGCGGACCAGTGAATTCTTTGAGCCGCACCAGCGTTCCCAAAGAAACCAGTTGTCCACTAGCGGAATTAACATAAAGCTTTTGGATATCTTCTGGATTAGAACGAAAATCGCCATCTGCCTGGACATAGACTCGATATTGCCGTTGTCCCAGCACAAAGTCATTCACGTAGCGCGAACCCAAGTAAGACTGGAGCGTATCAAACACGTCGTCGATATCCACACCAATTGCCTTAGCGCGATCGCGTTCTACCTCCACCTCAATTTGCGGCGTGTTGGCGGCGAACTGAGTAAAGGCAGCGCCAATTTCTGGTCTAGCGTTAGCCGCCGCAATCATTTTATTGGCATTTTCTACCAGGACTGAGATCGGCAAGCCACGACGATCCTGAAGCTGAAATTCAAAGCCACCAAAGGTACTCAAACCCCTAACAGGAGGTGCATTAACCGCAAAGGCTCTAGCCCCCGTAATGCTTTGGAATGAGCCGTTGAGCTGACCTAAAATGGCATAGATTGACTGCTCTTTAGCTGGTCGTTCTGACCAGGGCTTGAGCTTACCAAAGACAAAACCGCGATTACTACCGTTCCCTTCAAAACCGAAGCCGCTAAGGGTAAAATAGCTTTGAATATCATCGACCTGAGCAATTTTATCCCCCACCTGCTGCATTATGTTTTGCGTGTAGTTAAGCGAAACTCCATCAGGTGCTTGAACAATCGTGAAAAAATAACCTTGGTCTTCTTCAGGAATAAAGCCTGTCGGCACTGAGTTGTAAAGGAAATAAGTAAATAACAGTAGGGCAGTGAAGCCTGCCAAAACAAAGGGACGAATCACTTTTCTAGACAGGAAGGTAATTGCTTTGGAGTAGATTCCCGTAATCCAATCAAAAACCTGATTAAACTTGTTAAAAAACTTGCCTAAAATTCCTGTTCGCTCCTGCACTGGACGGAGTAGAATCCCTGCCATCGTCGGTGAAAAGGTCAGGGCATTAAAGGTAGAAAGAGCAACAGCAAAAACGATCGTCAGAGCAAATTGTTTAAAGATTACCCCTGTCGAACCAGGAAAGAAAGATACGGGAATAAATACCGCCATCAGCACCAGGGAGGTGGCAATTACCGCACCGCTCAACTCATTCATGGTATCGATCGCCGCAATCCTGGGTTTCATGCCCCGTTCTACCTTAGTAGCGATCGCCTCAACGACAACAATTCCATCATCTACCACTAATCCTGTGGATAGCACCATGGCAAACAGAGTCAGAGTATTAATCTGAAAACCAAAGACATTGAGAAAGGTAAACGCACCAATCAGAGATACGGGAATGGCGATCGCGGGAATAATAGTTGTACGCCAGTCCTGAAGGAAGATAAAAATGATTAGTACTACCAGTAAAATTGCCTGAACTAGAGTTTTAATCACCTCTGTCATCGATACTTGGACAAATTCTGTCGTATCCAGCGCAATTTCATACTCCATGCCTGGAGGGAAGTCCTGAGCTAACCTAGCTACTGTTTCTTTTACTTTACTACCAACATCAAGCGCATTGCTGCCAGGAAGTTGGAAGATACCCATGCCGACCGCTGGATTACCCTTAAACTCTGCTGAGGTATCATAATTTTCTGCCCCCAATTCCGCCCGCCCAACATCTTTGAGTTTGATTAAATTACCGCTCTCCCCTCGGGCAATAACCAGATTCTCGAACTCCTGGGCGCTTTCTAGCCTTCCAGAGGCGCGGAGGGTAAATTCAAATTGTTGATTGTCGGGAGATGGCTGTCTACCAATACTTCCTGCACCTACCTGAATGTTTTGTTCTTGGAGAGCATCAACTACATTGCGAGAACTCAGATTGCGGGCAGCTAAGGCATCAGGATCTAGCCAGAGACGCATGGCATATTTTCGTTCACCAAAAATAATTGCCCGTCCCACCCCTTCGATCCGCTTTACCTGATCTAAAAGATATAGATCGAGATAATTACTCAAAAACAGATCGTCATATAAATTGTCTTCAGAATAGAAAGCAATCCCCAAGAGTAGATCGGGAGAAGATTTCTGTACTGTTACCCCAGTCTGCTGCACTATCCCTGGTAGCTGGGGTTCAGATAAAGCTACTCGGTTCTGTACGTTAACCTGAGCAATGTTGCGATCGGTACTGGGGGGAAAAGAAACAACTATATTACTAATACCATCATTACTGGTATTAGAAGATATATAGCTCATGTCTTCCACGCCGTTGATTTCTCGCTCCACAATGTTGGTAACATTGGTTTCTGCTGTTTCCGCATCCGCACCAATGTAGGCAGAGGTAACTTCGACCTGGATTGGTGCTACTTGAGGTAGCTGGGAGATCGGCAGCATAGGGATGCTAATTCCGCCAATCAGAACAACGATAATAGCGCATACCGTTGTTAAAACCGGTCTTTTAATAAATGTATCGGCGATGCTGAGGATCATTATTAATTATTGATTACTAATGGACGAGGGACTCACAACTTTTAAAAGAACCATTGATTGCTCTAAACTTGTAGTACTCATTTTCCGCTTAACTGTCAACTGTTTACCGTTTGCTATTCAACGACTAGCAGCAGTTTCTTCGCCAAAATTAATTGGAATCCCATCAGCAAGATTGAGAATGCCCGAGGTGATTAGGCGATCGCCTGAATCAAGACCGGAAATTACCTGATAGGACTGACCTTGAATTGCTCCTAGTTCCACAAGACGCTGTTCGGCAATTGATGCCATTGAGCCGTCTGGCTGTTCTTTTTCTACCGCCACAAACACAAAGCTTTTACCCGCAATTCTCGACACTGCGGTGGTGGGAATTAGTAATCCAGAATCCTCTGACCAAATTATTCTGGCTCGGGCAAAACTATCATCTTTCAGCCTGCCATTATTGCTAATTGCCGCCTTGACCAAGATTGCCTGACTACTGCGGTCAGTACGTGGAGAGATGAAGCTAACCTTACCTTTGGCGATCGCTTCTCCCTGACGATTAATAATTTCTACGGGCAGACCAAGAGTTAATCTACCTGCCTGTTCCAAAGGTACGCCGATGTTGAGATTTAAAGCATCATCTTGAGTAATGCTGGTTATGTCCTCCCCTACATCGACAAAATCCCCTACTTTGGGCTGAATATTGCCGACCACACCGTCTATCGGGGCAGTAATGCGATTAAAACCGAGATTTTCTGTGGCAATATTGACTCTACTTTCTGACTGTCTCAGAGATGCTTGCTGTGCCGCAACTCTAGACCTGGCGGAAGTCACCCTCTCCTGGGCGGCGCTGAGGGCTTTTTGACTGGAGTTCAAAGCGGCTTTGAGGGCATCGGTTTGAGCCTCAGCGGTATTTACATCCCGCGTGCGATCATCCAAGATTTGTTGAGACTGTGCTCCTTCTTGAACCAAGAATCTGGTACGCTCGACATTGGTTTTCGCTAACTCTAACTCTGCCTCCTGTTCTCGCAAATCAGCTTTGCTCTGTTCGATTGCCGCTACCGCACTAGCCACCTCCGCCTCTGCCTCTCGTAACTCAGCTTCAGCATTACTAACATTAGCTGTCTGGATATTGACTTCGGACTTAGCTGCTTCAACTTCTCCCTGCTCTCGCCCTAGCTGAAGCTGAACAATTAAATCTCCTTGTCGCACCTCATCCCCTTCCTCTACGGCAATTTCTATGATTCTGCCGTCAACTCTGGGGGCTAGAGCTACCCTGCTTCGTGCCTCCAAGCTACCGACAAACTCAGAGCTAGATCTCACCTGCTTCTGGTCAAGATCTTGAACCTCAACAGCAACAGCAGGAGGCGGTCCCTGCGCTTCGGGCTGTTTTTTACCGCAGCCAGTTAAAATCAAAAACAAGAAAGATGCCCCTAGAGCTTGGTTGGCGATCTTGGAACTAAGTCGAGACGACATATTATTTTTCTTCACAGCAAGGTAAATATAAATAAATTATTAAGATTATGTCTTTAATCTACAATATGGCTTATGCAGACTTTTTTTTGCAAGTAGGTACTTAAAAGTAGAATAGTTACCTTATGGTTTCCTCAAATGATTCAGAACCTTTATTAGACAAAGACTGCCCGGTACGCCAAGTGATTAATATTGTGGGCGACAAATGGACTTTGCCTGTTCTTTATGTTCTTAAACAAGGTACAAAGAGGTATAGTGAGCTACAGAGGGAAATCCCTGGAATATCAAAAAAAATGTTGACTCAGACATTAAGAAGATTAGAGTCAGACAACATCTTAAGACGAAAAATTTATCCTGTCGTCCCCCCTAAGACAGAGTATGCTCTAACGGCTTTTGGGAGGAAGTTAATCGAACCCCTAGAAGTTTTGGCTGATTGGGCATGGGAACATCAAAAAGAACTAAAAAAAATTGGCGATCGCCGTCAGCAATCTACCTCGAAAAAAAACCGAAAGTCCAACAAAAAGCCAAATAAAGGTTAGGCTACGGCTAAGTTTTTTGTATCTGAGCTATCAACTCTATCATCTATGAAAATTGGCGCTTTAAAATCAATTGACCGCAGCAATATTGGTTTGTCTGTGATGAATCTCTACATCATTAAGGAATTGATCTTGCCGTTTTTATTTGGGATGGGAATTTTTACCTCTTTGGGTTTATCCATCGGCGCAGTGTTTGAGTTGATCCGCAAGGTAACAGACTCAGGACTGAGTTGGGGCGTAGCCCTGAAGATTATGTTGCTGAGGATGCCAGAGTTTATTGTTTTTGCCTTTCCCATGTCTATCTTGCTAGCAACTTTAATGACCTATAGTCGTCTTGCGAGGGATAGTGAGCTTATTGCTCTGCGGAGTATTGGGGTAAATGTTTATCGTTTAATTATGCCAGCGATCGCTTTTAGTCTTTGTATTGTGGCAATTACCTTCTGGTTTAATAATTTTGTTGCTCCCGCCGCTAGTTTTCAAGCTGCATTGACTCTCAGGGAAGCACTGGGAAAAGCTCGCCCTGATTTTGAAACCCAGAATATCTTATTTCCCGAATATGCCCAGATCCAGGAGGAAGACGGGGACGTCAGCGAAGTCTTGACTCGTCTGTTTTATGCGGAAAAGTTTGATGGTCAGCAAATGACTAACATCACAGTGCTAGATCGTTCTCGTAGACCAGTGAGCCAAATTGTGGTCGCTCGTTCCGCTGAGTGGAATGTTCTAGAAAATATTTGGGATTTTTATGACGGTACGATTTATTTAGTGGGGGCAGACGGTGGCTATAACAACATTGTCCGCTTTCAGCATCAACAGCTAGCCTTGCCCAAAGCTGCCCTAGAAATCACAAAAACCAGCCGTAAAACTAGCGAAATGAACTTTTTTCAGGCAAGAGAGCATCTGGAGTTAATTAGACCCAGGGCTGATGAACAGCGCATTCGTAAATGGCAGGTCAGAATTCAGGAGAAAATTGCCGTTCCCTTTGCCTGTCTAGTATTCGCCATGATCGGTGCAGTGTTGGGAGTGCAGCCCCAAGATTCAGGAAAAGCAACTAGCTTTGGAATCTGTATCGGATTAATCTTTGGCTACTATCTACTGTCCTTTATCTCTCAATCTCTCGGTATTTCAGGGGCAATCGCTCCCTGGTTGGCTGCCTGGTTACCCAATTTCTTGGGTCTGGGTACAGCTTCAGGCTTGCTAGCGAAGGCGATCGATTGATCGAGTCAAACCTCTTTCTTTTATTCTCAAAGGTCACTATTATCAAAGGTCACGGGAGATTTGATAAAATGTAAAGTAATCAAAAAAGCTAATATCAGGACTTATCACGGTTGATCATTGAATATTGTTGGCTAGCTGTTCAACTTCGGTGGTAATCTGGGCAATTTCCGTCTTTACCGCCGTAACTTCTTTGGTGATAGACTCCGCCGTGGCTATCTTACCCGCTAGTTCTTCTTGTTGCGGTCGAATAACGTTGGCAAACTGTTGGAGACACTTGTTTAGCTCTGCTGCTAAAGCATCCTGAAGACTTTTGGTATAGCTTTCTTGAAGGCTGCGGTAATTTTGCTCTAGTTCTGCCTTAAGCTTTCTGCGTCTTCTAGGTAAGGCATCAAAGCTCATTAAACCAAACAAACCAGCGATCAGGAAGGAAGTCGCATCGGCGGAGACACTGCTAAAGATGAGCTGTCCCCCTACTCCTGTGGCGGCGGCAGTAATGCTCAAGCGCCAAAAGCTGTCTAAACCCTCTTCTGCTGCCATTTTGATCTTGGTGGCAAATTCATCGCTGTTCAGCCTGTCTGTATTGATCGGCGGTAGAGCGAGAGTATCCTCCGTGACTGTAATTGCGCTAGAAAGGTCTTCTTTTGCCTCCCGGATAATTCGTTCACGGTATTTTTGAAAAGTGGCGATCGCTTCTTGGAAGATTTCTTGCAGGTTTTTAGCGAGCTGAATATCTTTAATTGTCTTGGCTAGTCTTTCTTCGAGGAAGTCTTCTTCCTTAGTAACTTTGCGTTTCAGCACCGTCAACAAACCCGTATTATTATCAATTAGCTCGTTAGTTTCATCAATTAAGCTAGTAAATAAGTCGGCAATATTATCACGAAAAATACTGAATAAAAGATTGTATTCCTCTAGTCTCTCCTCAATTCTACGGGAGGTTCGATCAAAAACAACCTTGTCAGACTGCAACTGAGTTTTGATCGATTCGTTTTGCTGCTGCAACTGTTCCAAATAAACTAAAAGAGAATTTTGTGGACCAGTCAGCTTGAGTTTTACCTTTTCTCCTTCGGCTAAAAATGCCAGCAGAAAGCTTTTCAGCTCGTCGATACCGCTACCTGTCTTTGCCGAAATGATAAACACGGGGGGCATTTCAGCCAATATTTTCTTTAAACCTTGATTTACATAGTCGCGAATCTGCTGCGCTTCTGCATCCGCTACCAAATCGGCTTTGTTAATCACGACCATGATCTTGCGCGCCCAAGTTTGATCAACCAAAGTTAAGAAATCCTGTTCCGATTTACTCAAAGGTCGCTCAACGGAGGTGACAAACAAAATAATGTCTGCCTGCTGAAGATAATTTTCCGTTAGCTCTTGATGCTGCTCGATAATTGAATTTGTGCCAGGGCTATCAATAAATACCAAGCCACCAAAACCTTCTGGGTTATAAGCATGAATCTCTTGAGTCGTGGGCAGAAATCCTACTGAGGCAATATTTTGATTGTTGAGCTGATTTAACAGGCTCGACTTGCCAGCATTAAATTCACCGCAGATAAAAATTGAAAAGGGATTAGCTAGCTGTTGCTTGAGTACTTTTGTATCAGGATCAAAATTGGGAAAAAGAGCCTTTGCCTCTAGGAATAAACCTTCAACCTGCTCGATTGTCTTTAAGCTGCGATCAAAAAGTTGCTGTTGTTCTCCTGAAAGAGTTAGAGGCATATATTCTCTTCCTTTATCTATAAATGATGTGATGACAATGGTTATAGCTCTCAGTTTAGCTGATGACCAGTGACCAAACGCTACTCTAAATTAAAGCAGTTTTTATACTCATCATGCCAAGATTTTAGGATTAAC
>JBCCNG010000154.1:0-8394 GCA_039025955.1 Cyanobacteria bacterium P01_C01_bin.72
ATTGACTGACAATTGATTTGTCAGTAGATGCTCTTATTGTTAATCGCTCTTTTCGACCATCGGCGCAAATACCTTCAAACTTTGAGGGAGACAGTTGATCTCCAGGGGTGTATTACCAATAATTTCCCCATCTAAAACCACCTTCTGTCTTGGTTGAGCCGAAATTTTCACCTTGGGCGATCGCAAATGAACAATATTATCTAGTTCGGCGTTCGTTTTGATCAGTGCCGCTCCCAACATGCTTAAAATTGTCGTTACCGCCTGTACCTTATTGTCTACGGTGGCGATCGTAATATCTAATAAACCGTCATCGTCAACTACCTCACCAATACCTTGAGCTAAAACTGAGGTAGGAGGGGCAGCATTGGCAATGGTAATTGCTCCCGCCTGAAAAGTTCTCACTTCTCCCCCGATTTCAATTTCCGCTTCAAAGAGTTGCTGATCGTCTAGCTGTCGCCAGCCAGCCATAAGGTAAGCGAGAGAACCCCAGCGATTTTTTGCCTCGCGATCGGCTTTTTCGATGGTTTCCGCTTCATAACCAATACCCGCTAACAAGATTAGAGGCAGGCTGTTACAGACAGCAGCATCAATAGTTCTCGCTTTACCTGCCAAGATTATTTCACAAGCCCTTCTGATGGGGTTAATTTGCTGGGTAATACCTAAAGCCATGCCAAAAGCATTTGCCGTTCCTCTGGGGATAACTCCCAAGGGAATTTCGGTGCCAATAACCGCGCCTGCTACCGCAGATACCGTACCGTCTCCTCCAGAGGCAATAATCAGATCTGCTGCTTGGGCGATCGCCTGTTCGGCTAATTCCCGAGGATTAACATCAGGGCTAGTTAAATGAACTTCTAGATGTAAATGCGGTTCGAGAGTCCGTTTAATCAACTCCAGATCTTGCCGACCATTACCATTACCCGACACGGGATTAAAAATTAGATGAGCCACCAAACTCTGAGCCAAACTGATGGCGATTGCTTCGGCTGTACCGAGATTGGTTGCCAAAGAAACTAAATGGATATTGCAAATTCGCAGCAAATTCTGAAGGTCTGGTTCATCCCCTTGAGCATTCAGCGGATCGACCAGAAAGATAACGGCAATTATTTCTCCCGCCACAACTTGTGCCGCAATTTGGGTATCTCCCCCCAAAGAACCCAGCGCCACCTGGTCGATTTTCAGCTTTGTTGCCTCTGCAATCCTTTTGCCCGTGCCTGCTGTTGCTATCAAACGGTAGCGAGACAATAGTGGTTCATGCTGGAGCGCAAAATTTACCATCTCATCTTTCTTCGCGTCGTGGGCAATCAGAGCAATTGTTCTAGCCATAGTGGAAGGGAAATAATTGATAATGGTCGCAGATAAATAGCTGATTTGATCTGCTTAGTTCGGTTGAAGTTCGGTTTTAAAGGTTAAAACAAGGTAAATAGATGCGTTAAAATCATTGATACGGACTCTGACGCAGTTAACATAAGCCTTTCCTTAAACGGAGAGGATAATGTTGACATCAAAGCAACAACTTGAGCTTAGGCATTGTTTCGACCTCATTTTGTCAGGTAGATAACAATATAACGTAAGAGGTAAATTTACTAATAAAAATATGGATTCACCAATTAAGGCAGTACAAGCTCCCTATAGAGGAGGCGGTGGTAATTATCGCACTCCACCACCAGATTTACCTTCTCTGCTCCTAAAAGAGCGCATTATCTATTTAGGTCTTCCTTTAGTCTCTGCTGATGAATACAAAGACCAAATGGGAATCGACGTTACTGAGCTAATCGTTGCCCAACTACTTTTCCTTCAGTTTGACGATCCAGAGAAGCCCATTACCATGTATATCAATTCTACTGGTACTTCCTGGTATGGTGGCGACTCCATTGGCTTTGAAACAGAAGCTTTTGCTATCTGTGACACCATGAACTATATTCAGCCACAGGTACACACAATCTGTATCGGACAGGCGATGGGAACAGCCGCGATGATTCTCTCTTCTGGAGCCAAGGGCTACCGTGCCAGCTTGCCTAACGGCACTATTATTTTGCATCAACCCCGCCAAGGCGCGAGAGGACAGGCGACAGATATCCAGATTCGTGCCAAAGAAGTAATCACTAACAAGCGTGCCGTCTTAGAAATTTTTAGCCGTAACACTGGTAAATCAGTAGAAGAACTAGAAAAAGATACGGACAGAATGCTCTATATGACTCCTGAAGATGCCAAAGAGTACGGCTTGATTGATAAGGTGCTAGAAAGCACCAGCGATTTGCCAACTCCCGTTGCGGCTCTTAGTTAGCTCTCAGTTAATTTAAAAATACACAAAAAAAGCAGACATTTAATTGGTAAATAAAATCTATGCCCATTGGTATTCCTAAAGTCCCCTATCAAATGCCTGGTCAGCAATATAGCGACTGGATTAGCATTTATGATCGCCTATACCGTGAACGCATTATCTTTTTGGGTAGAGGCGTTAACGATGGTTTAGCTAACCAAATTATTGCAATTATGCTCTATCTAGATTCGGAAGATCCAGGCAAGCCAATCTATCTTTATATTAATTCTCCTGGTGGATCGGTTACGGCTGGGCTCGCGATTTATGACACCATGCGTCATATTAAATCAGAAGTAGTAACCATTTGTGTCGGTTTGGCAGCTTCTATGGGAGCGTTTTTACTGGCTGGCGGTACTAAAGGCAAGCGTTTGGCTTTGCCCCATTCTCGGATCATGATTCACCAACCTTCGGGGGGAATGCAGGGACGCAATCAAGCCACAGATATTGATATCGAAGCGAGAGAAATTCTACGAATTCGTGACCAGCTAGATCAGATGATGGCAGACAATACAGGTCAGTCAATTGAAAAAATTAAGAAAGATACCGATCGCGATTATTTCATGTCAGCTTATGAAGCCATGGAATACGGTATAGTCGATCAGGTAATTGAAGATAAACAGTAGTGTTAAGGTACGAAAAGTTACTATGCAACTGGCAAGTTAATTTGACCTGCCAGTTTTTTTCTGCCAATCAATCGGACATTTCACCTTACATTCCGCTGTGTAGAGAATCTAGACCATCTGGGAATAATTGCGGGATTAATAGATGATATTGGTATAGTTGAGCAAACCCAAATTTTTCTCTTGCCTCTGAACTTACCACTATCTCGATTTAAAGGAGCTACGCCAACTAGGTAAGAAATTGATTTGTGGGAGATGTTGTAGCTGTTGCTTTGATTTCCTCCTTACCAGAATTAGGTACAATTTCCCATATGCGAAGCGGTAACCTTTAGAACTGATTTTCAATTATAAGCTTTTCTCCTCATGTGATTATCAATCTTCAAGTTATTACCCCTCTCTCACTCATTTGACTCTTCCTTGCAAAGATTCGGGTTTTATTTACCCTGGCGATTGTTTGAGCGGGGGAAATACTGGGGAAACCCCAGCTTATTCCACTCCGCTGTTGAGTTTACTGGGAGCATTCCGCTTTTTAACTAAGCAGAAATACTCAAACTGATGGATTGATTCAAATACAATTGAAATCGTCACTGATTTTGATTTTTCCCGCATATCGTCCCCAAGGACTATCGACATTAGCCACATATTTACTTAGTATGGCTTTGGGAACTCCTTCTATTGTGATGACTATCTGTTCTCCCAACTCCGCTTTTTCCAGGAACTCAGAAAAATTAGCCTGTGCTTGCTCAAAATCAACTTTCATGGCTCAAATTAATTCAGCTTTGTCCCTGATGTATTTTAGCTGCCCTAAAGGGTACCGCTTCGCATAATAGCTAAAAACGATATAGTAAATATCTAGAATGACTTTCCAGTGTAGATTAGGAGTATGAAGTGAGTCTTACTTTCGATAACCCTATTGATTCCACCATCGCCAAACCCGCTAGATATTTGGGTAACGAACTGGGTGCGGTGCATAAGCCATGGACAGATGCAGAGGTGCGATGGGTGCTGACTTATCCCGAAGTCTACGAGGTGGGTGCTTCTAATTTAGGTCATATAATTCTCTACAATATTATCAATGCCCAGCCGCAGCAGCTATGCGATCGCACTTATCTTCCCGCTGCCGATTTAGCAGCAAAGCTACGGGAAACTAATACGCCCTTGTTCGCCTTGGAGTCTAAGCGCCCATTGCAGGATTTTGATATTTTGGGTTTTAGTCTCAGTTACGAACTGGGGGCGACCAATATCTTGGAGATGCTTAGTTTAGGGCAAATTCCCCTTACCTGGAAAGAAAGAGATGCAGGAAACTATCCCCTAATCTTTGCGGGGGGACAAACTGCTACTTCTAATCCCGAACCCTACGCGGACTTCTTTGACTTTATTGCTTTGGGAGACGGGGAAGAATTATTACCTGAGATTGGCTTGATTATTCAAGAGGGAAAAGCCGCAGGTCTGAGTAAAGAGGCGCTATTACTAGATTTAGCCCAAGTTCCTGGGGTATACGTACCTAGATTCTATGAAATGAGGGAAGATGGTTCGGTACATCGTCTGACCCCAGAAGTCCCTAAACGAATTTTGCGGCGAGTTGCCACACCGATTCCGGCATATTCTATCGGTCTAGTCCCTTTTATCGAAACCGTACACGATCGCCTGACGGTAGAAATAAGACGGGGCTGTACTCGCGGCTGTCGTTTTTGTCAGCCAGGAATGCTAACTCGCCCCGCAACGGATGTTGAACCCGCCCAAGTAGTAGATGCGATCGCCAAGGGAATGCGCGCTACGGGCTACAATGAGTTTTCCTTGCTTTCCTTGAGTTGTTCGGACTATTTATCACTTCCCGCCGTGGGAATGGAAATTAAAAACCGTCTGCAAGAGGAAAATATCTCTTTATCTCTTCCTAGTCAGAGGGTTGATCGTTTTGATGATAATATTGCCGACATCATTGGTGGTATCCGCAAGTCAGGGTTGACTTTTGCCCCAGAAGCTGGGACACAGCGGATGCGAGATGTGGTTAATAAGGGGCTAACTAACGAAGAGTTACTCCGAGGTATCCAAACCGCCGTAGCGCGTGGCTGGAATAAAGTTAAGCTCTATTTTATGATCGGCTTACCAGGAGAAACCGACGTTGATGTGGTGGGTATTGTCGATACGGTTAAATGGCTGCGGCGTGAATGCAGTCAGATTAGCAATAGACGACTTAATTTTAATATCACCATTTCCAACTTTACTCCCAAGCCCCACACTCCTTTTCAATGGCATTCTGTCTCTACTAGCGAGTTTAGACGCAAGCAGGAATTACTCAAAGACGAATTCCGCCGCGTTAGGGGAGTCAAAGTCAACTATACTGACGTGCGGATCTCGGCAATGGAAGATTTTGTGGGTCGAGGAGATCGCCGTTTAGCGCCAGTCGTTAAACGCGCCTGGGAATTGGGTGCGGGGATGGATTCCTGGTGGGAGAATTTAGACAAAGCCTATGGTGCTTGGGAGCAAGCGATCGCTGAAGCCGATTTAACCTGGAAATACCGTCAGACAGAAAATGGCGAATGGAATCTATTTAAAGATGAAGAGATCAAGGATCAGGAACAAGGAGAACTAAATGATAGCTTAGATGCGCCCTTACCCTGGGATCATATTAATACGGGTATCGATAAACAATGGCTCAGAGATGACCTCCAGAAAGCATTAGCCGCTTCCACCGTACCCGACTGCGCTTTTGAAGGCTGTTCCCACTGTGGCGTATGCGGGACAGACTTTGGACATAATGTAGTCGTCAAACCCCCTACTGTTCCTAAGTTTGAGGGACACTTTAAACCAAACCAGAATAAAGAGCAAAAAATTCGCATGTGGTTTGGCAAGCTAGAAGAAATGAGCCTGATCAGCCATCTAGATTTGGTACGCCTTTTTGATCGCGCGATTCGCCGTGCAGCTTTACCCATTTCCTTTACGGGGGGATATCATCCTGGACCCAAAATCTCGATCGCCAATGCCCTATCATTGGGTATTACCAGCAACGGCGAGATAGTCGATTTTGAACTTACCGAGGATCTGGATCTCGCCGAATTTCGCACCCGTCTAGCGGCGCAACTTCCCGCAAACATTCCTATCTATAAATTAGAGGAAGTCGATCTTAAAGCCCTCAATGCCAGCCGCATTATGGACAAAGCCGAGTATCTAATTACCGTACAGGTAGAAAGCAATCCTGAGTGGCACGAGTGGGTCGAGGAGATCAATCACCGCGAGTCAATTATTTGGGAGAAATTTACCAAGTCGGGTCATAAAAAAGCGATCAACTTATGCGATCGCCTTTTCTCCCTGGCTTTAGAATCAGCAACGGATAATCAAGCCTTGATTCGCTTTACGGGTAGCTGTCGCAACGACGGCACAAACCTATCCCCAGATAACTTAGTTTATATGCTGGAACAGGTGAGTCAAGTTGAAGTGCAGTTAGTCAATGTTCATCGTCAACAGTTGATTTTGGCTTAAGGGTTGCGGATTTGCAGTAGGAAACTCAAACAGTAGAGAGCTAGATTGCAAAATTTGGCATTATGCCTTATTGATTAAAGAAACGATCTGATGAATAAATGCCCCATGATCGACGACGGGTTTAGAGATGTAGCCATCTGCACCACTTTGCTTGAGAAAATTTTCGCGATCGCCTTCCATAGCGTGAGCCGTCACTAAAATCACTGGTAAGTAGGCAGTTTGCTCGTCTGCTTTCAGCATTTGAGTAATTTTGATGCCATCAACGGGCTTTCCCTGATAAGAGCTATTGGCGAGAGCAACGTCCATGAGAATTGCATCTATTTCGCCAGATTGGGCATATTGCAAGACTTCTTCGACAATTTCTGTACCTTTGACTTGCAAACCGCCTCTTTTTGTTAGTATTTTGGAAAAAACCCGCAAATTAATGGGATCATCTTCTACAATCAAAACCGTTGTCATGGATATTACTCAGAAAGTTTTGTTGAATTAGGGATTAATGTTAAAAATGACGAGGATAAAAACTGCTTAAATTGAATCAGCTTTTGTTCATTGTGGCTTAAAAAACTTAGATCGCAAAGTTATGCCAACCAGAATAAGAAAACAACAATTAAAAAAAACAACAATTAAAATCTATCCGCGCTATATTGCTAAATCTATATTTCTCTATCTAAATCTATAATTTCCCAATTCTTATTGTACTTTTATTGTATTTCCTTGATCTAACCTTTTTGGCATATTTCCCCGTAAACCCTGGAGACTTTTGAATGGCACAGCAGCTTAACCTATTAGGAAACGGACAAATTATTCCGACCCCGCTACATCAAGAAATGGAGCGGTCGTATTTGGAATATGCCATGAGCGTTATTGTGGGTCGAGCTTTGCCCGACGTGCGAGACGGCTTAAAACCTGTCCATCGGCGAATTCTCTACGCGATGCATGAGCTAGGACTAACTCCAGACCGTCCCTATCGTAAATGCGCTCGTGTGGTGGGGGATGTGCTGGGTAAATATCATCCCCATGGTGATCAGTCGGTATATGATGCCTTAGTGCGTTTAGTACAGAGTTTTTCGACTCGCTATCCTCTGCTCGATGGTCATGGTAATTTTGGCTCGGTGGATAATGATCCTCCCGCCGCAATGCGCTATACCGAAACAAGATTAGCTCCTGTGGCTCACGAGGCGATGCTGACGGAGATTGGCGAATCGACAGTCAACTTTTCCGACAACTTTGATAGCTCTCAAACTGAACCCGTCGTCTTACCCGTCCAACTACCAATTCTGCTGCTCAACGGCTGTTCGGGGATTGCGGTGGGGATGGCTACCAACATTCCGCCCCACAACTTGGGAGAAGTAGTCGATGGTTTGATTGCTCTAATCGATCGCCCGACCCTAGCGGATGAGAAACTGTGGGAGTTGATCCCTGGCCCTGATTTTCCCACGGGGGGAGAAATTGTCGAACTCAAAGGGATTGAGGATGCTTACCGTACAGGGCGGGGCATTATTAAGATGCGTGGTATTGCTCAGATTGAGAAGATCGCCACAGGGAAAAAACGTCGCCGCGAAAAAAAAGCGTTAGTAATTACTGAGCTACCCTATCAGGTAAATAAGGCGGGCTGGATCGAGAAAGTTGCGGTTTTGGTAAATCAGGGTCGCATTGAAGGTATTTCCGATATCCGAGACGAAAGCGATCGCAGTGGGATGCGAGTGGTAATTGAACTGAAAAAGGACTTCACGCCCCAAAAAGTTCTCCATCAGCTATATCGTCAGACTGCGCTCCAGAGTAACTTTGGGACAATTATGCTGGCATTGGTGGATAATAAGCCAGTTCAGCTCCCCTTACGCAATATTCTGGAAGAATTCTTAAAATTCCGCGAAATAACTCTCAGAAGACAATATGGCAACGAATTAGAGCAGGCGGAGCAAAGGCTGCATTTAGTGGAAGGTTTATTACTGGCACTAAATGATATTGATGCGG
>JBCCNG010000155.1:0-8391 GCA_039025955.1 Cyanobacteria bacterium P01_C01_bin.72
CAAAAAGACACCTATCAGAAAAGCTTTTGAATCCTGGAGAGATTGGCTCGCCTCAAGTGATATTCCAAAACTTTGTCTTTATGCAACCCCAGGCTCGGCCATTATGGAAAAAGATGTAGAAAAGATACGAAGTACCTTTGTAAATACAGAAATTGTAAACGTTGGTAAGGGACTCCATTTTATTCAAGAGGATTGTCCACATAAAATAGGAGAGGCTCTATCTGAGTGGTATTTAAGAATTAGTTGATAGTTTTCACTAAGCGAGCTGCAAAAAACACTTATCTACTGAAAGCCTTAATAGACGAAACACTAATGAACTGCATGAAATTATATCCAGAACTATAAGTTACAATCCAGTTTAACTATTTTTTATAAAGTTGTAATATGAAGATAATGATTTGATAGAGATGCTCTATAAACTTGTATCAAGATCAATACTCCTGATTACTCAAAGCAATCTGTTCAACGTTACGACGGATAGTGTCACAGTAGCGATCAAGCTGTAGATCGTTTTCGTCATAGCCAAAAGGATTTTGAATTTCCACTCCAATTTCTTCAATCCCAAACAAAGCGAAAGCCACCAAAGAAGTTGCGGGAACGGTTAACCATCCCAGAGAATCGACAACCTGAAACGGAAAAAGCAAGCAATAAAGATCGATGAGATGTCGCAAATGTATAGAGTATGCCAAGGGTATGGGAGTGCTTAAAATGCGCTCGTAAGCACCTAAATTATGATTGAGAATATCGATTAGCTCAAATAAATATACATACTGGCGATCGCCAATTAAATCTCGCTGAAACTGCTGTTTAACCCAGCTTCTTAACCAGCCGAGAATCATTAGGGGCGGGTGACTTTGCTGACGCAGTAATTCTTGTTTATCTGGCTCAATTAAATCTGTTAATTCTCGGTTAATTGCTTCTGATCGTAAATGGAGTTTACAAGCTATGGCAAATGCGGCAATAAGCTTAGTTATTTCTTGTTTCTCTAAAGCATGAGATTCATCTATTGTCGGCATCAAAGTCCAGAGAGATTGAGCTAAACTACGGCTCGTATTAATCTGTCCACCCCAAAGCTTGCGGGCTTCCCAGAATCGTTCGTAAGCGGTATTAGTGCGAAATACCAGTAATAAACCCAAAACTACGGCGGGAATTGCTAAACCAATAGTGGCAAAGGAAACGTTAACCTCCGATTTATGTAGCCAGACCACTACCAGGCTAACAAGACCGTACAATAAAACTATCGGTAGTACTTCGGGGATAATTGAAGCTCTCCAGAGCCATTTTAAGCTATGCTTTTGCCTTCTAGCATTTATCTTGGTTTTTGATGCCATAAACTCATATGATTGTCCTAATTAATCATCTTACGTGAGTCGTAGCCATTCGCTAAATGGATTTCCAACGGATAAACTTTTAATTACCACCTCAGTAAATTAAAGTGTCAAGGTGAATGATTTAATCTCTTTAGATGAAGTAGATCTAGTTTTATGCTTAGGACTAATCGGTATGGCGATCGCTCTTTCTTTATGGCGTAAACTAAATTTAGAAAGACAGCTCGCTTATAGTGCTTTTCGCTCCTTAATCCAGCTTATTGCCATTGGCTACATCTTAGATATTGTCTTTGCGGTCAACAACTGGCTGATAGTACTAGGTATTTTGGGCATTATGATTCTTGTTGCCTCGATTGTGACTCGCAACCGTATCGATCAAAAGCTCAAAGGACTTCTACCTACGGTAATTCTCTCCTTGGTTGCCAGCAGTGCTTTCACTCTTGGCTATCTAATTTTGCTAATTGTGCAGCCTGGTCAATGGTATGAACCCCAGTATCTAATCCCTCTGGCAGGAATGCTGTTTGGCAATGCGATGAATGGAGCATCTCTAGCAGGAGAGCGTCTATTGAGTTCGATTAAGCAAAACCGTCAGGAGATAGAAACCCATCTCAGCTTAGGGGCTACGGGCAAACAGGCGATCGCTTCGTACCAGCGAGAGGCAATTCGCACAGGCTTAATTCCCACTCTCAACAACATGGTCGTGATTGGCTTAGTAAGTTTGCCAGGCATGCTTACAGGACAGGTATTAGGCGGCAGTAATCCCCGCGATGCAGCTTCCTATCAGATCTTAATTTTATTTGCGATCGTGCTGGTTAATTTGATAACTACAGTATTGCTCACTGAAGGCATCTACAAAAGGTTTTTTACTCAGCGAGAGCAACTAATTCAATGACTTAAGGCAAAAATAAGATGCTGCCGATTCAATGTTCCATCTTTTCCTATAATTGGTTACTAATTGAGCGGGATTTAGGTAAAAGTTACTATGGCTAAAATTTTGGTGACGGGAGGCGCTGGCTACATTGGCTCTCATACAGTAAAAAAACTGGGGGAAGCGGGATACGAAGTTGTAGTTTACGATAATTTGTCTACAGGGGCAGCAGAAGCCGTTTTGTATGGGGAATTGTTTCCAGGAGAACTTAATGATCGAAAACGTCTCGAAGAAGTATTTGAACAGCATTCTTTTGATGCAGTAATCCATTTTGCTGCCAGCATCTCTGTCCCCGAATCTGTAGAGGAACCGCTAGCATATTACGCCAACAACACTACTAACGTGATTAATGTCTTGCAGTGCTGTAAAAAGTTTGGTGTGAATCAATTTGTCTTCTCTAGCACCGCCGCCGTATATGGCGAAGTAAAAGACTCACCTGTAGAAGAATCTTCTCCTACCTTACCAATCAATCCTTATGGTAAGTCTAAGTTAATGAGCGAGACGATCATTCGTGATTACGCTCAGGCTTCGGGTCTCAAGTACATAATTCTCCGTTACTTTAACGTAGCGGGTGCAGATAGTTCAGGCAAGATTGGTCAGATGGGTAAAAAAGCGACTCACCTAATTAAAGTTGGCTGCGATGCCGCTTTGGGTTTGCGCCCTGCTGTCAGTATATATGGCACAGACTATCCTACTGCTGACGGTACGGGAATTCGAGACTACATTCATGTCGAAGATCTAGCGATGGCTCACGTGGATGCTTTGGCTTACTTAGAGCAAGAAGCTACCAGTCAAATTCTCAACTGTGGTTATGGTAATGGCTATAGCGTTAGGGAAGTATTGTCCAAAATCAAAGAGATTTCGGGAGTAGACTTTAAGATGATCGAAACTCCTCGTCGAGAAGGAGATCCTGCCTGTGTAATTGCTTCGGGCAAAAAAATCCGTGAGGTAATTGGCTGGAATCCGCAACACAATTCGTTAGCTGAAATTGTCTCCTCGGCGCTTGCTTGGGAAAAGAAAAAACTTCTGTAGCTTATACCAAATCCTGTTGAGATACATCTTCCAGAAATAAGCCTAAACAACTTTACTTGACTCAGGTTTACTGCTTTTAGGGACGGGGGCGCGCCGATTATCAAGTAAAGGAATACGCACAAGAAAACAAGTGCCAATATTCAACTCGCTGGTGACGGAAATTCTGCCTCCATGTCGTTTGGCGATCGCCGCAGAAATAGCCAAACCCAATCCTGTACCGCCTTCTCTGCGGCTACGGGCTTTATCGGCACGCCAAAAACGATCAAATACTTTATTTACCTGATTGGCAGCAATACCAATCCCTGTATCTCTGACACTAATTACCGCATAGCGATTTTGTTTGTATAAATCTAGGCTCACTCGACCCTCATCAGGGGTGTATTGCAGGGCATTTTCGAGCAGGTTAGAAAAGAGACGAGATAATTGGGCAACATCTCCTAAGATTTGTAGCTCATCTCTGAATTTTGACTGAAAGACAATTTTTTTGGAGTTGGCTAAGGGTTCTAGTAAGACAAAGCAATTCTGAAGAATTTGATTTAGCTTGACGGGGGTTAACTTACGCTGAGTCACAGGGAGATCTGAATCAGCATCAGCACGAGCGAGAAAAAGCAGATCCCCCAGCATTTCATTCATCTGAAGAGTTGCCCCAGAGATCGCCTCTAATTTCCGTACGTCCTTGGGATGTACCCTCTCTGGGTGATTACGCATAATATCCACCGAAGCCTTGATTGCTGTTAAGGGACTCCGCAACTCATGGGAGGCATCAGCCGTAAACTGCTTAAGCTGAAGAAAGCTAGCCTCAATCGGTTCGATCGCTTTTCTCGTTAACCAAAAACCCCCTAGACCAATCAGAATTAGGGTCAGCATCCCCCCCGTGATCAAAATCCAAAACAACTCAGATTCCGCAGCCTCAATCGTTTCATTTGACTGAGTTGCACGAATAAAACCCACTAAAGTCGGAGGTCCAACTTCACCATTGCGACGAATAAACATTGAGAGGGTGTGAGTCCGAAATACTTCCCCTGTATCGGGGTTTTCAATAAAAGTTGTACCTACTTCTGGAGGAACACCCAGCTTAATTAATCCCTTACGACCTAGTGGATTTCCCTGCTCATCAAACCATTCTAAGCTTTGACTATCGCGATTAAAAATATCCCGCCAGGGAACTTCCTCTACCTGATTGAGATACTTACTACCCTGCTTCTGTACCGCTGCAAAAGAAGGAGTTGCCGACTGAGCCAGAGTCAACAGCTTTTTATCTAACTGCTTATATAAACTACGGCGAAAAACAACGTAAACCCCTGATCCAAAAATACCTAAAATAGCTGCCATGACTATGAGGTAGTACAGCAGTAAACGCGATCGCAAGCCCTGATGCATCGTAATTCAATTATTATGATTCAACCCAGTTATTTAACCTCTTGAGGTTCTTCCTTTAGACGATATCCTAAACCATAAACAGTCTCAATCAGATCGTGGGGCGCACCAGCAGCCTCTAATTTTTGGCGCAAACCGCGAATGTGAGCTTTTACAGTAGCTTCTTCAGGAACTTGTTCAAAAGACCATAGATGTTCCAAAATTTGCGCGCGACTAAAGACGCGACGACCATTACGCAAAAAGAACTCCAGTAATTTATATTCCTTGGGACTCAGGGGTAATAGTGTCTCATGGTAAAACACTTCACAGCTACTAGGATCTAAGCGCAAATGTTCCCAAGTTAAAACAGGTGGCAAACTGCCTGCGCCTCGACGCAGCAAAGCCCGAATCCTCGCCGATAATTCATCTAACTCAAATGGCTTCACTAGGTAATCATCTGCCCCTGCGTCTAACCCCTCGATCTTGTTTTCCAGAGTATCTTTCGCCGTCAGCATCAAAATGGGGATATCAAAGCCTCTCTTACGTAGCTTGTTGCAGAGGGTGATTCCATCCATTTCGGGTAGCATTATGTCGAGCAGGACGAGATCGTAGGTAAATACATCCAGTAAATCCCAGGCACTTTGACCATCGTATACTGCCTCTACCGCATAGTGGAGATCGCTTAAATACTCGACGATTGCATCACTAATCCGTTCGTCATCTTCTACTACTAAAATTTTCATAAATCTTTCTTAACTAAACTAAACTAAACGGCTATTTAATAGCTATCTAAAAAAAATCAACTGCTTCACTCATAGTTGCTCGTCCTGGCTTTAGTATCGTAAGTAAATAAGGAACAACAATCAAGTTGTCAGGATATGCTTCACTTTAAGTACAATGGAAAGTTGAAATTTTTACTCACATAGTCTTTGAAAGTAGGGTTAGCCGACTCTCAAAATTTGCTGGTTCTCTATATGATATGAATATCGTAAAAAAAATTAACAAACTACGCAAGTATTATGGCACTATTTGGTTTAGGCAAAAAAGCCAGCATTCCTTCTCCGCAAGAAGCATTACCTGGGCGCGAACAAAGTATGCCCGTACCAGAAAAGCATCATGTTAACGGCAATCTCCTCAAGCCACCTTTTCCCGCAGGTATGGAACAGGCTGTATTTGGCTTAGGTTGTTTTTGGGGTGCAGAAAGAAAATTTTGGCAGCAAGAAGGTGTATATACTACCGCCGCAGGCTACGCCGCAGGACATACTCCCAACCCTACCTATAAAGAAGTTTGCTCAGGAATGACAGGACACAACGAAGTTGTTTTGGTTGTCTACGATCCTGAAAAGATTAGTTACGAAAAACTGCTAAAAGTATTTTGGGAAAGCCACAACCCCACTCAAGGAATGCGCCAGGGTAATGATCGCGGCACACAATATCGCTCAGGTATTTATACTTGTAGCCCTGAACAGAAAAAGCTGGCAGAAACCTCACGAGAAGCTTATCAGCAGGAATTAACTAAAGCTGGTTATGATCCAATTACAACCGAAATTCTAGAAGCACCTGAGTTTTACTACGCTGAAGATTATCACCAGCAGTACCTGAGCAAAGTTCCCAACGGTTACTGTGGTTTGGGAGGTACTGGGGTTAGCTGTGTTATTTGATTATTATTGAAAATAAATTAATGAATCAAACGATAGCTGGCTAAAGTAGCAAGTTTCAAAAAATTTAAACTTGCTACTTTTTTTGAATATTTATCTTAAAAAAAGATCATTTAAATCTGCTCAGTAAACTTATACCATTTCTCAAAATTACAGCTCGCGTGATTCTTTGCTGCTTAGGTAGCGCATTAGAAAGTTGACCAAAACCACTTTTTCTAAATTTGTCAGCAATGGTGAATAATTGATTCCTCATCCTTCATCCCTTACATAATGATCGCTCTTTCTTTTATTTTCTTTCTTCTGTTATTTACCGCTGTCGGGGTATATGCTGCCACCCAAAAACAAGACAGTACTAGCGACTATCTCTTAGCAGATCGCCAAGTTAACCCCTGGCTGGTAGCTCTATCGGCACTACAGCGGTGTGCAAACAAGTTAAGTACAGTTACAAATCAAATCTTAATGAATAAGCAAAATAGTTGTACTTAATAAACCTGAACACCTCTATATCTAAGTGGCAAAGCGGCTTTTTGTTTACGGGACAGGCAGGATATGCCTACACTCAAGGTTTATCGGCAATCTGGCTGGCAATCGGTTGGGCGTTCGGCGATTACCTAGCCTGGCTGTTGGTCTTTAAACAACTATGTCAGGTTTCGGAAACGACAGCATTAGAAACTATTCCTGCATTTTTGGCACAAAAGCAGTCTAACTATTGCTGAATATCGGCAATTTCTGCATTAATCACGCTCTTTTTTCTGAGTATTTATGCGGCGGCACAGCTACTTGCTGGCAGTAAGGCGCTTAACGGTACTTAAACAATTTTAAAAGTTAAAATGAGATAAAATATCGTTGCTGATTGAGTTTAACATTATTAAGCAAGTGCGCTCGCGAGCTATGAAAGAAACCACCCCCGCAGCTATGCCAGCCTGCTTTAATAGATGGTGTCAAAAGTTTGATGATCTATTGAGAACTCAAGCACAAAAAAGAGGGTTTAGACAGTATATAGGAGGATTATTGGGAGAAAGTGAGCGCAAAAATCTATCTCAAATGGCGAAGGATGCGGTAGGAGTCACTTACCATAAATTACACCATTTTTTAACCGAAGCAACTTGGTTAGCACAGAAGATAAATGAGCGTCGTTTAGAGGTGATGAATAAATGTAACCAAACAAGAATCAGTAGAGGATTTAGCCTAATTATTGATGATTCTGGGCATCGAAAAAGTGGCAACTTTACCGTAGATGTGGGAAGACAGTATATTGGGGAAATTGGCAAAACCGACAATGGCAATGTGGTAGTAACAACTCATCTATATGATGGAAAAAAAGCTTACCTTTAGACATTGAATTATATCAACATAGCAATTCATTAGCGAAAGGAAAAAAAGACCCAGAGTTTAAGAAAAAATCAGCTTTAGCCTTAGAACTAATCGATAAGAGTTTGAACAGAGGATATCGACCAGGAATAACGTTAGTAGACTCAGCCTATGGAAATAACACATCGTTTTTGAAGAAACTAGAAGAAAAGGAATTAAAGTATATCGGAGGAATTGCTAAAAATCGCAATTTATTATTTAAAACCTCTTCAGGGACAACAGATACCATTAGGATAGATGAGTATGCTCAATGGATATCAGAGTCAGAATTTAAGAAAATTACCATACAGGGAAGCAAACCGAGAACTGTTTGGGTAGCAATTATCTCTGTGGAAATATCGCGTCTTGAGGGTCAAAGAAAAATAGCTATCGTGATGAATGCACCAGCCTTTGAAGATGCTGAAGATATTGATTACTTAATTACAAATGTTGAGAGAGAAATCGTAACAGAGCAATGGATGGTTGACACTTATTCTCAAAGAAACTGGGTAGAAAGGCTTTAGCCGCATCTAGTATTCTATAGATAAGCAAAAGGATGGTTAGGATTAAGTGAATACCAAGTTAGAGAAAAAAAGGGTTTAGAAAGGCACTTTATTAGACATCTCCAAAATATAATCGCAAGTAGAATATTAGCAGGAGATAATACTAAAGTTGAGCAAGCAAATCTAAAAGATGAGTAATTATACCTGGGAATATATTCAGAAACATCTTCAAGAAG
>JBCCNG010000156.1:0-8365 GCA_039025955.1 Cyanobacteria bacterium P01_C01_bin.72
ATAACTGTATTTACCTAAAGCGAGAAAAACCACAATCGTCCAGATCAAGAAAATTCGTCGTGTTAGCCAGGGGCGATAACTATAGCGTTTCCAATAACCCAAAGATTCGATCAACCACACCCATAAGAAAGGAATAATTGGCAAGGAATAGTGGTGAATTAAATCTCGCTGTCCCGAATAGTCCGCCAAAATGTTCAGTGCCAGCATGGGCAAAGCGGGAATAATTGCTCCAATCTTACACCAATGCAAACCAATAATTATGGGCAATAGCAACAACAAATAATAGAAAAAGCGATCGGGCAGTAAGGCTCTGGTCATCAATAGTTGAGGTTGAGTAACAACTTTGAGCGCAATTTCTGGTAGAGAATCGCCAATCGAACCATAGTGCCAAGTTCCCGCCATCTGTTCGCCACCGCGAAAGTTAGGAATTATATAGATTGCTGCTACTAAAAACCAAATAATACTACCAATAACGCAGATAAAGCCATGAATAAACTTTTTTTGCTGAAGCCAGAGCCAAAATCCTAGCCCTACCGCCGTAATACTCATTGCTTCCTTACAGCTCAAAACCAAAATTACTGCTACCACGCCCTGGCGGTATCGCTCGCCTTTAAAAGCCCATACAGCCCATAGTAGTAGAGGAACGGCAATAGTTTCTGTCCGAAATTCCGTATAGAAATTAATATTAAATAAGCCTGGATGCAGCACATAGCAAAAGGCAATTGTTCTCGCCCACTTTTCCCCTAAATTACTTTGTCGGCAAAGAGCATAGATAGGAACTGCACCTACCGTCAAAGCGATCGCCTGTACTAGCAGTAGCCAGTGAACATCAGGCTTGATCTTGTATAGCAAAGCGATAGGATATAAAACCAAGGCAGCATGATCGCCAATTAAATGAACCCCCTCTAAGATCGAAGAAACTGGAGTCTTTCCCTGACTGAGCAAAAAGACAAGCTGATCGAAAAAGCCTAAATCTGTACCGGCCCGAAACACTGCTAGACGGTAGCTACTAGCCAGCACAAAGACCAAACTAGCGATCAATACTAATCCTGCCAAAAAAAACTTTGACTCTTGCTGAGGAGCAGATTTGGCTACTTTTAGAGATGCAATTTTCACTAACTACTTTTGACTGTTAACTGTCTTAAAGGATACCGCTTCGCATATTGACTATTGACTGAAGCTACTGACCCAAATAAGCTTCTAACACCGCTTCATTTTGCTGAATCTCTTCTGGTGTACCTGATGCTAGGTTTGCTCCTTCAGCTAGAACCCAAATGCGATCACATAAACTCATAATGACATCCATGTTGTGTTCAATAATGAGAAAAGAAATTCCCTGCTGATTCCAGTTGACAATATGTTCACAAATCTGGTTAATCAACGTCGGATTTACGCCAGCAGCGGGTTCATCAAGTAAAATCAACTTAGGACTAGTCATTAGAGTCCGCGCCATTTCTAGCAGCTTTCTTTGTCCTCCAGATAAAGCCCCTGCATAATCATGGGATTTGGCTGCCAAGCCGACAGATTCTAAAATATCCATGGCTTTGGCTTTGTTTGCCCGTTCCTCTGCTTTTAATTGTCTTGGCTGTAGCCAAACCTGAAAAAAGTTTTCTCCCGTCTGGTTTGGTGTTGCCAGCAGCATATTTTCTAAAACCGAGAGGCGAGATAGTACTCTTGCTACCTGGAAGGTGCGAATGAAACCTAAATTAGCAATCTTATGAGATGGTAAATTATGAATTGGCTGATTATCAAATATAATTTTGCCGTAGTCAGGCTCAATAAAATTCGCCAGCAAGTTAAACAAAGTTGTTTTTCCTGCGCCATTGGGTCCAATCAACCCTGTAATACTGCCTCGATTTACCTCCAAACAAGCATTATTTACAGCTTTAATCCCGCCAAAGCTCTTTGATAGTCCTGTTGCCTGAAGCAAAAAATCCGCTGATGAATCTGATTGCACTACTGCCTCAACAATATTTAACTTGTTTATTAATTTATTGGCAATAATTTTATCTCAAAGAATATCAAAAGTTAGGCTAATTAGCTCTAAATTGTTGATGTGAGAGAATGACAACCCAGTAAGTGTCCGTGTTTGCAACACATTTGCTTAAATAAAAATTAAGGTGGTAAATAGAGTGGAGCAAATTCTAATTCATTAATGACTCAGTTAAAATCGCCCCAAAATCCAACTAGTTTAAACTCAGAAAGAGCTGATGAATTAAATTCTCGTGTATCTCCCTGGCTTGCCAGGATAATTTATCCTCTAGGATGTTATCTAGTTATACCTGGTTTCTTTGGTAAGGTCGAAATTTCTGGGCAAGAAAATATTCCCCTACAAGAGCCGACGATTGTTGCTCCAACTCATCGCTCTCGCTGGGATGCCTTTATTGTCCCTTATGCCCTTGGCAGAACAGTCAGTGGTAGAGATTTACAGTTTATGGTCTCTGCCAATGAGGTCAAGGGAATTCAAGGTTGGGTAATTCGTCGTATGGGTGGTTTTCCCGTAAATACAGATCGTCCCCAGCTAAACAGCGTACGCCATAGCGTAGAACTCCTGAAGTCCAATCAAGAAATGCTGGTCATCTTTCCTGAAGGGGGAATTTTCAATGATTATCAGATCCATCCTTTAAAAAGGGGGGTTGCCTCAATTGCGCTCCAGGCGGAAACAGAAAAATCAGAACGTAGAGTTAAAATATTGCCAGTGGGCATTCGCTATAGCGAACCCTACCCGACCTGGGGCGCAAATGTCAAAGTCGATATTGGTGTTCCCATTTCCGTAAGCGATTATTATGGAAAATCTTTGCGCCAAAGCTCTCAAAAACTAACCGCAGCTTTGCAAAAAAGTTTAGAGAAGCTATATGAGAGCTAGGAAATATTTTTCTCAAGATAATTCAGTACAAAAACTAACGGAAATTTTGTTTCTAATTTACTATGGAGAAATCTTAAATGCTATGTAATTTGACAAAATAAATCAGTTGCTGAGTTTATAATATCAGCTTGAGAGTTACAGATTGCCTAGTCAGGTACTACCCAGCTCTAAATACCAATAAAAAAATGTCAAACTAATCAAGTCTTTGGTATCTGCCACGGCTTACTATAGCGAGAGGAATTGCCAACTCCGTGCATATCGGAGCATGCTCAATAGTTTAAAACATCCATGTCACATCCTGAGCCTAAAATTCAATGCTCGAACCCTAACTGCGTAGCTTCCAATTCATTAGAGGCTAGTATTTGTGAACGATGTAACACACCTATAGTCAGGCGTTATCTGTGGAGTAATGATCAGGCGATCGCTCCAGAACAAAAACAGACCTTGATCGATGATCGCTATTTAGCTTTAACTGAGCAGATATTCCTCGATACTCAGCCAACTAAGCCGCCCCTAACTCCCGAAGAAGTTCCCCCCGAAATAGTAGTTTACCTTCAGCTTTTTGCCTACTACCCTCACATTCCTCAGCCATTTGGCTTGTTAAATAATCGACAAAGCTGGTTATTTGACTATGGTACAGTACCAGTTACTGCCAGCGGCAAGCTGGCATATCCCCAGGAATTAATTCCTAAAATCAAAGATTTGTGGTCTGAAGCAACTCCTCTGCAACAGCTCAACTGGCTTTGGCAAATTGCCAAGCTGTGGCACTCTCTAGCAGCGAAAGGTGTCGCATCTAGTCTCTTAGAGCCAAATCTACTCAGACTCAATGGACAGCTATTACAGTTACTCTATCTTCAGCCAGATCCCGAACACCAGCCTACTCTACGTGACCTGGGCAGTCTGTGGTCAGAGTGGGCTGATCAGGCTCACGTCAGTATTAAAGAAGTAATACATCAGCTTGCCGCTAATCTAGAAACTGGCATAATTAGCCAGGCTAATCAGCTCGTCGCTGTACTGGATCGAGCGATCGCTCTCTGCTGCCAAACTCAACAATATTCCTATCGCACTTATGCCCTCAGCGATTCTGGCCCTAGCCGCAGCAACAATGAAGATGCCGCTTATCCGCTTTATGAAAGCCCTCAAGATATTTCCCGCGCCGAAAATGGTTTGGCTATTGTCTGTGATGGTGTCGGCGGTCATGATGGGGGAGAAATTGCTTCGGGAGAAACAATTCGCTATCTCCAGGGCAAAATTTCGGCTCTAGACCTGAAAAAACTTAGCTCCCCCGCAATTTCTCACAAGTTGAATAAATATATTAATAATGCCAACGACATTATTAGCAAGCGCAACGACACTGAGCAGCGTCAAGAAAGACAAAGAATGGGTACAACCCTGGTCATGGCTCTTTCCTGCGGCCAAGAAATGTATTTGGGGCATGTAGGGGATTCTCGTATCTACTGGATTACTCGTAATAGCTGTCATCAAATGACAATAGATGATGATTTAGCTTCGCGGGAAGTTCGCTTAGGCTATGCTCTATATCAGGATTCCTTACAATATCCTTCAGCGGGGGCCTTGATTCAAGCTCTAGGAATGAGAGATTCAGCGGCGCTTCATCCCAATTTGCAGCGATACATCATTGATGATGAATGTATTTTCTTACTTTGCACTGATGGATTAAGCGATTTTGACCGTGTCGAACAGCAATGGAGACACAACATCTTGCCACTTTTAGCAGGCAAACAAGATCTTGCAGAGACAGTTAGAGAACTGATTAACTTGGCAAATGAAAAAAATGGTCATGACAACGTGACGGTGGCACTTGTTCATTGTCAAGTCAACCCTATTGCTGATAATTCTGCGGTAAGTATATCGTGGTCGGATTTAGAATTTGTGTTAACCGAACCTACTCTCTGGTCAGATCACCAGCAGCTTGACTCAAAATGGAAAGATTTACCTGCCTCTGAATCTCCTTTAACGCCAACCGTCATCTCTGATGAAGGTGAGTCCTTGGCTCTCAAAAAACAGCCCCAATGGATTAAATCATTAATTTTCATACTTTTGATTTCTACCGTTATTGGCTTATTCTCCTATCGACGATTACAAAATCGCCTCGAAGATCCAGACAACAATCTCCCTCCCACCCTTCCTGACGCGACAGAAATAGAAATAGAAGCAGATACTGAACCATAAATCACCATCGCTCTAGATTTCCAGAAGAAAACAAAGTATTAAACTTAGAGCAGATATTAATGCTAGAAATAGATACAGGAAATGTTTTGGTACGATGGCCGTCTCATTAGTGGTTCGCAGCTAAGTCTAGAGATTGACGAACCAGGATTATGTTATGGAGCAACTAGTTTTAGCACGATGCGAGTCTATGAGAACTCCTTAGATCATCCCTTAACTAGCTGGCAGCAACATTGCGATCGCCTGCAAACAACGATAGCAGCATTTGACTGGCAAGAACCAGATTGGCAAAGATTAAGAAAGGGAGCGGAAACCTTAGTTAAACACTTTTCTGTTCTCAGATTAAGCATTTTTCCCGATGGCAAAGAATGGATTACAGGACGCAGCTTACCCCCAGATTTAGCCCAGCGTCAGACTGCTGGTGTTACCGCCTGGCTGGCTCAAGCTTCCCTATACCGTCGCGTTCTGCCTCATTACAAAACAGGAAACTACCTATCTGCTTACCTTGCACGGACTCAGGCATTAAAGCGCAATGCTCAAGAAGCAATTCTGGTTGATACTCAGGGTAACTGGCTAGAGACTAGCACGGGTAATCTTTGGGGCTGGCATGATAACTGTTGGTATACTCCCATCTTAGACTCAGGAATCTTGCCTGGTATCGTGCGATCTCGTTGGCTGCATTTTTTTGTCAGCCGCAAAATAAAAGTTCAGGAGAATATTTGGACTCCTGAATTTGTTTCCAGTTTAGAGGCGTTGGGATATAGTAATTGCGTGGTAGATTTTGTCCCTATCAAAAAAGTTTTGGGGCAGGAAAAGCAGCTGGTTTATGGAATAAAACGCCCTTAAATCAATCATTTACACTGGTGTCGCAATTGAAATTATCCTCTGAAGTCATGGCAGCATATTGCTCTCGTTTGGCAAATTAATCAACTAATTGTCAATTGATTGACTAGCTCTTCTATTTTCGCCAAAGCATCATGAGGATTATTAGCTTCGCTGGCGGTTAATAAGCTTTCCATCTCCCCAACCTGATGTCTAATTTGATCCAATGCATCTTGTAAAGGCTGAAGCTGAAGCTGATAAAAATCAATCTGAGATTGCATTCCTCTTGTCTGCAAATTCTGCTCATGCCACTTATCTTGTAGCTGGGCAATTTCCCATTCAAACTGGCTTTTTTGATTCTTTTGTTCCTCCAGCTTGCCAGTTAATTCTTGAATTTTTTGCTCAATTTGAGTTACTTCTTCTCTCAAATCCGCTTGCTGCTGCTGTAACTGCTGTTGCTGCTGTTCTAAACCTTCCCTGATTGGAGTCAAGTCAATATCTTGAATCGCTGACTCAAAATCAAAATCAACGATTCCTTGGCGCCGTTTTAGAACTCTCGAATGTTGCAGCAAAATCTGATGCCTTTCTTTGAGAGAACGACGTTGACCAACTAAAGTTTGATCTAGCATTTTCTTGGCTTCCTTCTCATCAGCCAACTCTTGCTCCAGGGTCAAGCGATCAAAGTCATTAGCCGCTGACATTTTGGCTTCTAGTTCTTCCACTGCCTTACATTGCCAACCCAGTTCCTCTTCCTGATCGTTGACAAATCTCGCAACTTTTTCTAAGTCTTTTTTTAAACTTTCTACTGTAGCTTCCAGGTTGGGTAGAGGCATATTTTCTAGCTCTTCTAGATTCGTTTTTGCCGAACCACTCGTCTCTGTTTCTGAACCGCCCAGTATTTGTAACATGCTGTCCTGACTCTGAGCCTGAAGATTGAGAAATTGCGTTAGCTCCTGCTTCACTTCCAAAGACTTCTGTTCAATAATCAACTGCTGTTCGGCTAAGGCGATCGCCTCCTGCAAAGAGCTAACCTGTTCTTTTTTCTCGTTTAACTCTGCCGTCATGCTCTCAAGCTCTTGTCGCTTACTGCCAACTTCATCCAGATTATGACTGAGACTATTCCAATGAGACTGCATCAATTCCTGTTGATTGGTGGCAGCTAATTCCGATTGCTTGAGCTTTTCTTGCAGACTAGCAAGAGTTTGACTAATTCCACCAACAATTTCTAGCTGTTGCTTTAGTTCATTTGCTTGAGCTGGGTCTATTACACTAGACTGCTTGAGCTGTTCGTTTAAATTTTCTTGCTGTCCTCTTAACTGTGACCAAGCACCTTCCAATTCTGCACTTTTAGCGGCAAACTCAGCCCTAATACTCTCGGTTTCTAACTGAGCTTGGGCTATTTCTGCCTTCTGCTGCTCAAACTGCTTGAACTCTTCTTCCATTTGTTCGACTTGTTCCAGACGAGTTTCCATCTCAATCTGTCGCCGACTTAATTCTTCACCCTGAATTGCTAGAGACTCTTTCCATTGATTAATTTCTTGCTCTTGTTCCTGGTTTTTCTCCAGCAAACGAGAGAAATTTTTCAAAATAGCCACAATTTTGGGAGAAGCCAGCTCCATTTTCCCTTGCACTTGCCGATTCGTTCCCAGGTTGACAACAATCAAGGCTCCATCGCCGAAGTCGCTTGCCTCGTCAATAGTAATTGACTCATTACCAACTACACCCCAACTTTGGTCGTTTCGCTGACAGGCTATGAGTTTTAGCCTGGTTTCCACGCCGCTCATAAACCCTTTACTTTGTTTTTGTATTTCTGCCAGATATAGCACTATGCGCCTTCCTTTTGATTTCTTCTGTGCAGGAACTCAGAAAAATTAAGCTTTTCCAGTGTACTGCCGATTTTTTAAAATAACCAGACTAAATTTAATTTAAATTTTTAGTTTAACTCTCAAATTGAGCTAATTAAATATTTATTCCATGACGAGCATCTATTATGAGTTATCAAACTTGTTTTACCAATTATTTTTTTAAATCAACTTAATAGCAATCAGTAATAATCTAACTACTTCTTGTAGGGAAATAATCTGGCATTATCTAGTTGATTTATTATAAGGAGTAAACCGAATTTTTAAGATTTCAGTTTTATATATATAAGTATTCCCAGATATGCTGGTTAAATTGAGCATCTTGGAATATTTTTAATAGTCAAATTTAATAGTCAAATTTACCTATGCTCAACATCTGCTTTGACCAGAGCAGCAGTTGCATATTATTAGTTTGATTAGACAAAGCCAGAAGTAGTTAAACCCAAACATAAACTTGCCCAAAATTATGTTGCTACCGACGTGGCGAATGATTAAAAAGTAGAGTATATTCTGAAGCGGAGAGGTTACTAACCCAGTTGATTTATTAATAACAAGTGAATTTCAGTACAGGTTTAACTTCTATTAATTTAATGATTTGCCAAGTAGACTTAATAAAGAGTGTGAC